>CACZAH010000011.1 GCA_902779035.1 uncultured Erysipelotrichaceae bacterium
GAAGAAATATAGTAATGATGATGAGTTATTGTTTTATTATGATCGTGAAGAAAGAATGCTTCATGACGCAAAAAGAAAAGTTGAAGATGAGCTAACTAAGAAGTTTAAGAAACAACTTGAGGCTAATACTAGAGAAGTAACAAAGGAAGTTACTGAAAAAACAACTTTAGATATGGCTCGTAAGTTAAAGTCTAAGAACATGGATATAACTGACATTATGGATATTACGGAATTATCTAAAGACGTAATAGATACTTTATAATTGGTTAGAAAGGTAAGTGTATTGCTTATCTTTCTTTTTGCCTATTTTTATTAACCATAAGTTATATTTTATAAGAAATTTATACTTTTTTGAAGAAATTTAGCGAAAAAAAAAGGAAATTTAAAAGTTTTAACTAATAATATATATAGGGAGGGAAAAGGTGGCAAAGTATCCTTTTGTAAAACAAGATGCATCAAAAGAATGTGGAGTAGCATGTTTATCTATGATAATTAAATATTATCATGGCTATATTGGACGTAATGAACTTCTTGAAATGACTAAGACAAATAAGAATGGGACAACCTTATATCATCTTGTATGTGCACTAAGAGATATCGGCTTTGAGGCTGAAGGTATAAGTTGTAGTTATAGTGATTTAATTAAAAATAAAATTCACTTGCCTTGTATTTGTAATGTTATTATAGATGGTAGTTTAAAACACTTTGTAGTCTTGTATGAAATTAATAAAAAAGGAGTTATTATAGGAGATCCAGCACTCGGTATCAGAAAACTTCCTTTAAAATCATTTGAAATTATTTATAATGATGCATTAGTACTTGCTGTTCCAAAGACAACTATTCCAATAGTTAATGAATCTAAATACTATAATCTATTTTGGATAATAAAAAATAATATTAGTTTAATAAAGATAATTATATTATATTCATTAGTTATAACACTTTTATCAATTTTTTCATCCTTCTATTTTGGTAGCCTTGTAGATAATACCAGTTCTATAAAAAAAACTTTGAAATTTATATTTATTATTTTCTTTTCTATAAATGTAGTAAGAATAATATTAGACTATATAAAAAATAAAGTATATATTATTTTAAATAAAAGAATTGATCTCTCACTTACAAAAGATATACTAAAGCGTATTATTTCTCTTCCCTATAAACATTATAAGAATCATACAACAGGAGATGTTATATCTAGAATTAATGATCTTAATAACTTAAAAGATATAGTTAGTAAGATGCTTATTAGTCTATTTATTGATATTCCGTTGATTATGGTAAGTATTATACTATTATTTAGACTAAGTAAAAAACTATTTATGATTAGTTTTATTATCCTTATTTTAAATATATTATCAATTATTATATTTAAGAAAGTATTATTTTATGAAATAGTTAGATTTAAAAGAAAGAAATCAATTGATACTACTACTATGTTAGATTCAATAAATGCTTTTGAAACTGTAAAAGGAATTAATATATCTGACTATGTAATGGATAGATTAAACACTAAACATATTGATAGTGTTAACTCTCAGACCTTAATACAACGAATATTAATTATAAGAAGAGTTATTAGTAATATTATTAATGATTTAGGTCTTATGATAATAGATTATGTAGGAATACTACTTGTATATGATAATATCTTAGAGCTAAGTATTCTAATAACATTTAATACAGTTTTAAGTTATTTCTTTTCATCTATTAATAGCGTTTTAGAGTTTAGTCTAGAATATAATGAGATCAAAAGTTCTTTAAAACGTATTAATGATATTATGCTTAATGAAAAAGACAATGGATTTATTGATAAGTATCACGGTGGAACTATTAGATATAAGAATTTGTCTTATACATTTGATGATATTACTTATCCACTTAAAAATATTAATTTAACAATACTAGATGGTGAAAAATTAGTTGTAATCGGTAAAAGTGGTAGTGGTAAATCAACTTTATTTAAATTACTTAAAGGGTATTATAAAGTAGATAAAGGATTAATTACTATTAATGATATTGATATAACTAATTATAAGAAAGATACACTAGCTAGTAATATATTATATGTTAATCAAAATGAGATATTATTTAATGATACACTTCTTAATAATATTAAATTAGATTCAATTGATAATAACTTATTACTTAAAGTGTGTGAGATATGCGAGATTAATAGTATTGTAAAAAAAGATACATTAGGTATGAATATGTTAATAGAAGAAAATGGATTTAACTTATCAGGTGGAGAAAGACAAAGAATAATACTTGCAAGAAGTTTAATGCATAGTTTTGATATATTAATAATTGATGAGGCGTTAAATCAAGTAGATATTAAGATGGAAAGAAGAATACTTAGAAATATATTTTTATCTTTTCCTCTTAAGACTATTATATTTATTTCTCATAGACTAAATAATTGCGATATGTTTAATCATATTATCGAACTTAAGGAAGGAGAAATAGTAAAAGATGAACAAATTGACTTATCAAAATTCCGTCCTAAGAATAGTAACAGATAAGATTAATATATCTAATTATTATTATTTTCTTATTACTATAATAGTACTATTTCTACTTTTAATTAATACACCTTACAAAACTAGTTATGAATATGTACTTATTAAAGACGATAGTTATAAGTTGATTGTTGATGATACTTTTTTCCCAATTAAGAATAAATATTTATACTTTAATCATAAGAAGTATGCTTATAGTGTTGTTGAAATTAGTGATAACTATATTGCTAATGATAAGAAATATTATAATGTAATAATAGATATTAATATTAATGATTTTAAAAGTAATAAGAATATATTTACTGTAGAGGTTATTAAAGATAAATCTACATTACTTAAATATTTCTTAAATAAGATGAAAGGAAAGTAGTATGGAAAAATTAACAGATGTAGAAATGAAAAACATTAGTGGTGGTGGCATAAGTATAGGAGTTGTGGCTGCAATTGTTGCAGGAATTACTTTTATTACTGGACTTTTAGATGGTATATTAAGACCTTTGGGGTGTCGCGAATGAGAAAGTTGAATCGCGATGAGATGGTAAAAATTGAAGGTGGCTCTGCTTTATCATCGACCTTAATTAGCGCCCTTACAAGAGCCGGAAATACAATTATGGATATAGGTAGAAGCCTTGGTAGTGCGATTAGACGTATATATGAAGGCTCATCTTGCCCTTTAGAATAGATTATGTCTATTCTTTTTTTCTTGAATGTGTTATAATTTAAAAGAATTAGAAAAGGAGTATATGTATGATTATTAATTTTATTAGAGGTTTATTTATGGCACTAGCAGATAGTGTTCCTGGAGTATCTGGAGGTACTATTGCATTTATTATGGGATTTTATGATAAGTTTATAAGTTCATTAGATGATCTTATATATGGTGATAAAGCAAAAAAAATAGAAGCACTTAAATTCTTAATTAAACTAGGTATTGGTTGGGTAGTAGGTATGATACTTGCATCACTAGTTTTAGCTAGTATGTTTGAAAAGAATATTTATGAAATTAGTTCGCTATTCTTAGGTTTTATAATATTATCTATTCCACTTATTATCAAAGAAGAGAAAAAAGAAATTAAAGGTAAGTATAAAAATATTATATTTACAATAATAGGTATTGCGATAGTAGTATTAATTACTAAACTAAATCCTGTATCATCAAGCGAAAGTGTAGTAGATATTAAACATTTAAATATCGTCCTTACTTTATATATAATGGTTGCAGGAATGCTTGCAATTTCAGCTATGGTATTACCTGGTATATCAGGTTCTACACTTCTACTTATATTTGGACTTTATATATCTATTTTAACTGGTATTAAAGAAACACTACATTTTAACTTATCTTATTTGCCGGCACTAATAGTCTTTGGTATAGGAGTAATTATAGGAATACTTTCAATTGTAAAACTAATTAAAAAAGCATTAAATAAATATAGAAGTGCGACTATATATTTAGTAATAGGTTTAATGATAGGAAGTATATATGCAATAATAGAGGGACCAACTACATTAGAAGTACCAAGAAATCCAATGAGTATAAATACATTTAGTATATTATTCTTTATAATAGGAGCACTTATTATATTTGGTCTTGATAAAATTAAATTATTACTTAGTAAAGACAATGATTAAGCATTGTTTTTATTTTTAATTAATGGTATAATTTTTTTAGAATAAAAGAGGTGCTTATGAACTGTCCTTATTGTGGAGAATTAATTAATAATAATGAGACTTTTTGTCCTAAATGTGGTAATAGATTAATTAATCATTCTATTACAAGTAATATAGAAATTAGTGATACTAAAGAATTAGATACATTTATAGATAAAAATATAAGTAAACTTAAAAGTAAAAGTTTTTCTTTACCTAGTTTCTTTTTAGGTAGTCTATATTATCTATATAGAAAGATGTATATACTTGCTATACTTATATTATCATTATCTATTGCATATTCTATTAGTATTTACTTTATACCAGATGATTATAAGTTATATGTATCATTAATATACTTAGTATTTTCTATAATAATTAATATAGTAATAGCTATTAAGTTTAATAGTTTATATATTACTCATGCAAATAAAAAGATTAGTAAGATAAAAAATAAATATAAAAACTCTACTAGATTTGAAGTTATGGAAAGAATTAAATATGCAGGTTCTACTAATTTATTAGCGCCAATACTTGCTTTAATAATAGTTACTGGAATTACATATTTTATAAACTTTAAAATGAATAATGTAGAAGATAAACTATCTAATAATGAGTATAGTGTAGCAGATGGATATAGAGAGACTAGTGCAATAATTAGTTTAAATGAAGATAAATCATTTATATGGTATTCAAATAAGAATGAAAAAAGTGATAATTTCTATGTAGGTAAATATACAGTGTATGTTGGTAATAATGCGATAAGAGAAGCGAAAAGATATAAACTATATACAGATAAAATAAGTGATAAAAATAATTACTATATATTAAAACTAAATATAAATAGACAATCTATTAATGGTAAACTTAGTGATACAAATACAACATTTGTATACTATGGATTATATGATAATAATCTAAACTCAATAGATTTAATGAGAGTAGGTAATGGTGATTACTTTAGGTTAGTTAAAAAAATGTGAATGAGAATCACATTTTTTTACTTAAATAAGTCACTATGAGTACCAGTTTCCATTAGGATTAGAATTAAATAGAATTGATCAAAGGTCTTATCAAATTAATGTAACAGCAGATACACCTGAATGGGTAATAGGAGAAAATTACTATTATTGGACAATGACAACAAATACTGATGAAACAGCTAATGTTTGGGTTGTGTATACTCACTCCTACGCGTATGTGAATTCGTGTAGTGTGAAGTCCGTAAGTTTCGCTGTCCGTCCTGTCATTGTATTACCTAAGTCTGCACTATAAAACATATAATAAAATATCAAAGTTAACAAATAAGGCTTTGATATTTTTTTGGTATAACTAACTTTTTTACATTACCTTCATGTTTAGATATTATCATTATTCCATCTTCATCATGGGGATATTTTATATTAAAGTCTGATAGTACTTTTTCTAGATATATTTTATATAATATATATTCTCTTAGTTTATTTTGTTTATTTAAGTTAGTTGGTATTAAAGTATTTCTATCTATACTATATATATTACCTGTAGGACTTATTTTATTACTTTCATTCATTCTTAGTTCTAATACAGGATATGTACTATTTAAATAGGGGTATATCTTATATTGTTTATGTATTGGTACATAATCTTTTCTAACTAAACTTCTATAATTACCAAATCCTACTTTATTAATTATTTCTTTATTATCTAGATTATATTCTAGTATATATATGTTATCTATACTAGTGTTTATTTTTAGTATTAGTTTTGATATTTCATATGCATCTAGAGGATAGTAATAAAAATATTTATATATTCCTTTTTCATTAGGAAATGTATTTACTTTATAAAGAGAATTATTATTTATATTAAATATAGGGTCATTATCATAATAAATCTTATTATTTTTATAATATTTTAATTCATTTAAATCTATTGTAATTCTATATGCAAGCATATTCTCACCTAATTAAATATATTAAATATTATATTCAGTAATACCATAAATATTATGATGCTTATCTAAGAATATATAATTATGAATAGGATGATATGTAAGATAACCAAATAATATATAAATTAATATTATTAATACTAAACTAATTATATTAGCGTACTTTATATGATTTAGTCTTAGTATATAGTAGCTTATTATCTGTGATATAATTATTACTATAATCATAAGTGTGATACTGAATATCATGTTTTCACCAATTAAGTTATATACCGGCAAGAATATAATTAGATAGATAAAAATACTACTAACAGAAGTAACTAATATATTAAGTAGGAAATTATTAAAAGGTACCTTAGTTTTAGTAAGTATAATATAGTCTATTATTCCATAAAAACATATAGGTGAGATAAATAGTTTCATATGTTCCCATATTGATTCATTAACAGGAAAGAATATAGATGTTATTGTTGAAGGTATCCATTCATATATAAAGTGAAATAAGAAACATAGTATAACTATGCCTATAGTACTTATGATTTTATCTTTTTTTAAAGTCATAAAAAACTCCTTTCTACTTATAATAATAAAGGTGATTGTATGAAAGTTAGATTAGGTTATGCATGTATTACAAATGCCTTAGATGAATCTTCATCTAGTTTACTTACTTATACTCATTTTAAGAAGTTAGGAAGTAGTGGGTATGATAAACTAAATGAAGTAATAATTAGTAATTTTAATAGTTTAGAGAATATCTTAAAATATAATATTAGTAATGATATTAAGTTTTATAGATTATCTTCTAATATAATACCACTTATATCTCACCCTAATGTAGATATAGATTTAACTAAGTATAAGGATTATTTTAAAAGAATAGGGGATATAATTAATAAAAATAAATTAAGAGTAGATATGCACGTTGATCCTTATTATGTACTTAATAGTGTAAATGAAGATGTAGTTAAATCTACTATTAATATATGTAAAATTTATCATAATATGTTTAAGTTAATGAATATTAAATCTAATTTAATATTTCATATAGGAGGTAAGACTATAAGTAAGGAAGAAGGTATTAAGAGATTTATTAATAATTTTAAGTTACTTGATAAAGAGATTCAGGATATGATATTAATTGAAAATGATGATAAGATATATGATATTATAGATTGTATTAATATATCTAAAAGTATAAATTGTAAGATAGTTTTAGATTATCACCATTATATGTGCAATAAAGGAGGAGTTGATATTAAGGATTATTTAGAATATATATTTAATACTTTTGAAGGTATTCCTAAGGTACATTTTTCATCTCCTAAAAGTAAGAAAGAGTATAGAGCTCATCATGATTATATTAATATTAAAGAGTTTACAAAGTTTTTAGATATGATTAAAGTCTATAATAGAGATATTGATATTATGATTGAAGCAAAGATGAAAGATGATGCAGTATTTAGATTAATTAGGCAACTTAAGTATTTAGGATATAAGGTAGAAGGGACGACTATTATAATGTGAATATGCAGTGTAATGAATGTCTTTTTTTATATTTATTAACCATAAGTTATATTTTATAAGAAATTTATATTTTTTTTGAGAAATTTGTAGGAAAAAGAAGGAAATTTAAAAGTTTTAACTAATAATATATATAGGAGGGAAAAGAAAGTGTTGTTCTTGGTAATAGATTGTAACTGCTGTTATTTAAGAATAGTGTTTTGTTAGTACCTCAGAGGGAGAAATTATGGTTAATGTATATGAAAGAGTATTAAAAGAAGATGAGGTTATACCTTTAACTTATGATCGAATCTTCAAATTAATTTTTGGTGATGCAAATCACTTAGAGAGATTAAATTTATTATTGTCTGTAACTCTTAAGAAAAAAGTTGAAGTAATTAAATTATATCCTAATGATTTATTGGATGATAATAGGGTTAATAAGAAAAATGAAGTAGATTTACTTTGCAAACTTGATGGTGAGTATGTTTCAATTGAAGTTAATACTGATTTAACTCAAGAAGTGGTTAATAGAAACTTTGCATTTGTGTCAAGAGTCCCGAGTAAAGACTTAAAGCCTGGTGAAGAGTATTCTAATATAAGTAGATATTATCAAATTAATATTGATATAGAAGATTTTCTTGGGGTACCTTATGAAGTATGTCATCTTACAGGTGATACTACTCATAAACTTGTTACTGATAGAGTAGAATTTTATTTCATTAATGTTAAACATTTCGCTGAGATATGTTATAATGAGGGTGGAAAGGGATTAACTGATTTTGAAAAATTATACGGAATGATTGGTACTAATAGTAAATCAGTTATTGATGTTTTAACGAAGGATAATAAAATTCTAAAAGACATTGGTGATATGGTGAAGAAATATAGTAGTGATGATGAATTATTGTTTTATTACGATCGAGAAGAAAGAATGCTTCATGATGCGAAAAGAAAAATTGAAGATGAATTAACTAAGAATTTTAAGAAGCAACTTGAAGCTAATGCTAAAGAAGTAACAGAAAAGACTACTTTAGATATGGTTCGTCGGATGAAACAAGAAGGAGCTAGTTTAGATTTCATATCTAAAGTAACTGGTATTTCAATTCAAGAAATAGAAAAAATGTAATTAAAAAAGTGCCCTAATTAAGCACTTCTTTTTATGTCCATCATTACAGGTGAGATTATTGGTCTTCTACCTGTTATTTCATATATATAACTTGATAGTTCAGTAATAATACTAGATTTAATTTCATTAAATGAAACATGAGTTTTAATATTATCTAGAACTATTTTTTTAGCCATATTTTCAAGTTTATTTATTAATTCATAGTTTTCTTGAACATATACAAATCCACGAGTAGTAACATTAATATCTCCAAGTAGTTTTTTATTTTTAGTATCAATATTAGCTATTACTACAACAATACCATCTTTAGACATGTTTTTTCTCTCGCGCATTACTGCTGCAGATATTTCACCAATACGATTTCCATCTACATAAGCATCTCCTGCTTGAATATGTCCATGTTTTTGAACTTTACCTTTTCTAATAGAAAGTACGTCTCCATTTTCTAAAATAAAGTTATTTTCTTTTGGTATACCACATTCAATTGCAACATCAGTATGACTTTTAAGCATTCTAAATTCACCGTGAAATGGCATAAAGTATTTTGGTTTAATTAATCTTAACATTAGCTTTAACTCTTCTTGATTACCATGTCCTGATGTATGCACATCAGCTAAAGATGTATTAGAACATACTTTAACACCTTGCATATAAAGTTTATTGATTGTTTTAGAAATACTTAAAGCATTACCTGGAATTGCCGATGATGAGAATACTACTAAATCATCTGGTTGTAATTTAATTTGTCTATGATTTCCATTAGCAATCCTAGATAGAGCAGCAAGTGGTTCCCCTTGTGAGCCTGTACATAATAAACATACTTGATTTGGTTTTAATCTATTTGCTTCTTCTGGAGTTACAAATATTTCTTTATGTTTGATATATCCTTCTTTTAAAGATATTTCAATATTATTTTCCATACTTCGTCCAAATATCGCGATCTTTCTTTTATTTCTTTTACAAGTATCTACAATATGTTTTAAACGATATATATTAGATGCAAAAGTTGCGATTATAATTCTTCCATTATGACGTAAGAATATCTCAGATAAAGTCTCATCTACCTTAGATTCAGAACGACTAAACCCTTCATTTAAAGCATTAGTACTATCACTTAAAAGTAGAGTAACGCCTTTTTTACCAATTTCTGCCATCTTATGTAAGTCAGCCATCGGACCAATTGGTGTTAGATCAAACTTAAAGTCTCCTGTTGTAACTATTGTTCCATTAGGGGAGTGAATAACTATACCATGTGAATCTGGAATAGAGTGAGTGGTTCTAAAAAATTCTACTGTAAAGTTTCTGAATTTAACTTTAGTATTTTCATTATATATATATAAGTTTTTATAATGAATATTTCTATCTTCTAATTTCTTTTTAATTAATCCCACTGCTTGATTAGGTGCATATATTGCCGGAACATTAATTGAACTTAATAAAAATGGAATAGCTCCTATATGGTCTTCATGTCCGTGAGTAATAAATACTGCCTTAATCTTAGCTTCATTTTTCTTAAGATAAGTAAAATCTGGAATGATGTAATCTACACCAGGTAAGTCTCCTGTTGGAAATGTAATACCAACGTCAGTAATAATAATTTCATTGCCACATTCAAAGCAATACATATTCTTACCAACTTCCCCAAGTCCACCTAAAGCATAAACTAAAGTATCATTGTTTTTTATAATCTTCATGTTTCCTCCTTTCTTTTTGCAGCTAACTAATTATACTATTTATTTATGATTTTGTCTAGTTTGACAAAAGTGGCTCAATAAGGTAAGATAGTTACTGTTTTGAAGGAGTAATGTATTTTATGGATAGAAATATTCAAGAATTTAATTTATTAGTTATGCAAGAATTATATGAAGCTTATACATATTTTTATATGGGAAATAAGGGAGTAGGATTACTTGCTAATAATGATACAATAGCTAAAAAGCATTATGTAAAGCAGGATTTAGGTAATAAGTTTATGTATAATTGTAAAAATTATGGAATTAAGTTTAAACAAATATTTGAACTAGTATTTGAGGTAGAAGTAATTAGATATATTATAGATAATAATAATGAAGTAGTTAGAGCAAGACTTGGTTTTACATATGATTATATGAATGATAAATTAGTAAGTTATAACTACTTATATACACCTTATTCTACTTTAACTAATGAAGAATCTGTAAAAGTTTTATTTAAGTAATACTAATGTATTGCTTTTTGTTTGGAATTTTTTGTATAATGAATATGGTGATTTTATGTTTGAAAATTTATCAGATAGATTGCAGAGTGCAGTTAATAAAATAAAAGGTTATGGGCGTATTACAGAAGATAATATTAGTGAAGTAACACGTGAGATTCGTCTTGCTTTACTAGAAGCTGACGTAAACTTTCGTGTAGTTAAAGAGTTTATTGCAACAGTTAAAGAAAAAGCACTTGGTGAAGAAGTTAAGAAGAGTTTAAAACCAGGTGAAGTATTTGTAAAAATAGTGCATGATGAACTTGTAGAATTACTAGGTGGAGAAAAAGAAGAATTATATACTAAAGGAAATCCTTCGATACTTATGATGGTAGGACTTCAAGGTAGTGGTAAAACTACAACTATTGGTAAGATTGCTTTATTACTTCGTAAGAAATATAAGAAAAAACCATTGCTTGTTGCATGTGATGTGTATCGTCCTGCTGCTATTGACCAGTTAAAGCAAATCGGTAAAGAACTAAATATTGAAGTATATGATGAAGGTGCAGGTAATCCAGTTGAAATTAGTAAGAATGCATTAAAGTATGCAAAAGAAAATAAGTTTGATTATGTATTAATTGATACAGCTGGTAGACTTCATATTGATGAAGAACTTATGGATGAGTTAAATAATATTAATAGTGAGATTTCACCTAATGAGATATTACTTGTAATAGATAGTATGACTGGACAAGATGCTGTTAATGTAATTGAAGGATTTAATAATAGACTTCCTCTTACTGGTGCAGTATTAACTAAACTTGATGGGGATACAAAAGGTGGTGCAGCATTATCTATTCGTCATTTAACAAATGTTCCAATTAAGTTTGTTGGTGTATCTGAGAAGATGGATGGTCTTGATGAGTTTTATCCTGATAGAATGGCTAGTCGTATTCTTGGCATGGGTGACTTAATGAGTATGGTTGAAAAAGTAGAAGCAACCATCGATAAAGATGAAGCCGAACGTACTGCTAAAAGGATGGAACAGGGTAAGTTTGATTTAGAAGACTTCTTATCAACTTTTAAACAAATAAGAAAGATGGGACCACTTGAAGGATTATTAAAATTAATTCCTGGAGTACCTAAGGAACTTAAAAAAGTTAAAATTGATCCTAAAGATATGGCACATATTGAAGCAATAATACTTTCTATGACTCCTTATGAAAGAAGACATCCAGAATGTATTAAAAACTCAAGAAAACTTCGGATATCTAAAGGATGTGCAAGAAGTGTAGAAGAGATTAATCGCTTATTAAAACAATTTGAACAAATGAAAACAATGATGAAAAAAATGAAAAATGGTAATTTTAAAATGCCTTTCTAGGAGATATTATGGCAAAATTAAATTTAAAATATGCAACTATGAATAGTGGTAAAAGTATTGATCTTATGCGTACTGCTTATAATTATGAAGAAAATGGTTATCGTGTACTTGTTTTTAAGCCTAGATGTGATACTAAAGGTGGAGAATACTTAGATTCTAGAATTGGTTTAAAAAGAAAAGTAGACCTTCTTATAGACGATGACACAAATATAATTGAAGAAGTTAGGGGTAAGTATACCGGACTTTTAAAATGTATTTTAGTTGATGAGGCAGAGTTTTTATCACCTAAGAAAATTGATGAATTATTTATACTTTCTAAAGTAATAGATGTACCAGTAATATGTTATTCTCTACGTACTAATTTTAAAATGGAAGGCTTTCCTGGTTCGACTAGATTACTAGAAATTGCAGAGAATATAGAAGAGTTAAAAACACTTTGTAAGTGTGGAGCTACTGCGAGATTTGCGGGACGTAAGGTTAATGGAGAGTATACTTTAGAGGGAGAAAATATACTTATTGATGGTGAGTATAATAACATAGAATATGTTCCATTATGTGGAGACTGTTACTTAAAGAAAGTAAAGAAAATAGATTATAAAAATTACTAACACAAAAGCTTCTTTATATGTTATACTAATATTGGTGAAGATATGAAGAAGTTTTTTATATGTATATTTACATTGTTTATATTTAGTATGAGTGTAAGTGCGATAGATATTACTCTTACATCTAAAGAAGCAATTATCTATAACTTAAATGATGATAATATTATTTATGAAAAGAATAGTAATGAACAGACTAAAATTGCAAGTCTAACTAAGATAATGACATCTTTAGTTGCAATAGAAAACATTAATAATATTGATGATACTGTTACAGTAGATTATAAAGATTTACAAGGATTAAAAGGATATGCAGTTGCTGGATTTAAAGCAGGAGATACTGTTACATATAAAGATTTATTATATGCATTAATGTTACCTAGTGCAGCAGATGCTGCAAATATACTTGCTAGAAATATTGCTGGAAATACTGAAGAATTTGTAAACATGATGAATGATAAAGCAAATAAGTTAGGATTAAAGAATACTAAGTTTTCTAATCCAATAGGTATGGATAATGATAATTATTCCACTGCTTATGATTTATCAATAATACTAAAAGAGGCAATTAAATCTGATTTATTTAAAGAACTTTATAATACTGATTCGTATACTACTACTAATAATATAAAACTTACTAAAACTACTAGTAAGATAGCTTCTAAATATAACTTAGATATAAGTAATTTAACTGGTTCTAAGACTGGATTTACAGATGAGGCTGGATACTGTTTAGCATCTACTGCAACTTATAATAATGTAAACTATCTTGTAGTTACTCTAAATAGTGAAGAGTTACCTAATCATATTAAAGATACACTTAATTTATATAATTATTTTGATACTAATTATTCATATAAAGAAATATTAAAAGATAAACAATTACTTAAAACTATTAAAGTTAAGGATAGTAAAACTAAAGAATATAAGATATATTCTAAAAAAAGTATAACTAAGTATTTATCTAATGATATAGATATAAGTAAAATTGAATATAAATATAGTGGAGTAGAGAAACTAAATAGAAAGATTAAAAAAGGTGATTATCTAGGAAAAGTTAAGATAGTATATGGTAGTAATATGCTAGATACATATAAAGTATATTTAGATAAAGATATAAAGTATTATAATTACTGGTTATTACTTATTCCTGTTGGTATTATAATATTAATTATATGGATAAAAATTAAATTAAAGAAGAAAAAAAGAAGATTAAAAAATCCTTTAAAAAAGAAAAAAACCACCAAGAAATACAAAAAGAGATAAAAAAATTAAAAATATAATAGACAAATAATTATGGATGTGCTATAATTATTTTGCTGTTGCAGGTGTAGTACAATGGTTAGTACACGGTCTTGCCAAGGCTGGGATGCCAGTTCGATTCTGGTCACTTGCTCCATTTGAAGACAACTTACGGACTAATTAAAGTTCGTAAGTTTTTATTTTACTAACTAAAAAGAGGAAAAAATTATAGAAATAATTTAAACCTCTTTTTATATTTTTTTGAGTGTGGGAGTAAAAGTAGTGTCTAGCCAGCACTGAATTTATACTCCCGCATAAATTCTACTATGGGAATTTCCATACCTTTATTTAAGATAATTATTTAAATATTCAGTCCATTCAGGAGCATTTTCTTCATTAAACAAATGATATAGAAAATCTACAACTATTTGATGCCTATTTTTAGCTTCTTCTTTACCAGAATCAGTTAGCATTAAATCTTTAAGTTTTAATATTTTTTCAAAAATATGGCATACACTACTATCTGCACATTTTCTTGTATATTTTTCTGCATTCATATCTTCAATTGGGAAAATATTTCTATCAAAAAATGGTTTTCCATTTTTCATACTATAAGTATAAACTCTTAAGATACCATTTGCTCCTAATGCATCACACATATCTACATCTGATACAATTTTCCCTTCAAGAGTTGTTGGACTATGTCCTTTTAATCTTTTACTATATCCAATATTATTAATAGCATCGCATACTTGTTCTTGGATAGCTTTATCAACATTGCAATCATCCATAATTCTTTTGGCGTTTGTAAGTTTCTCTGCATTTTCCATACCAAATAGCTTATAATCATCTACATCATGAAGTAATGCTATTAATGATACTATATATTTATTTGCATTTTCTTTTTCAGCAAATTTTAAAGATAAATCTAAAACCCTATTAATATGTCCAAGTCCATGTCCAGAGTTGTCTTTCTCTAATAGTTTTGCTACTTCATTTTTTACTTTTTCTATATGATTACTAACATTATATTTATACATAACTTCAGAGCTCCTTTTATAGACGTTTGTTATTTTTGATAACTCAGAAATAATCATATCTTCATCACTATTTTTAGTATAAAACAATTCATTTTTATTTGAAAAATGAACAGTTTCTTCGGATATGTAATTTGTAAATATACTTCCGACTACTACATCCCTTATCTTATATTGTTCAATATATTTTTTATAAAGGTCTAAATCATTGATTGTTATACCTTTTAAAACTGGTTTCATATATAAAACAACAGGTATGTTTAAACTATTAAAAAGCGAAAAATTTTGAAATCTATTAGAAATAGGTGTAGTATTTTTTTCAACGGTATCATGTTTAGAAATAGTTGCCGAACTAACAAAAATAACTAACTGTCCAAAATAATTAATTAGTGGTAATATTTCAGTAAGTTCTTCTTCTATTATTTGTTTCTTAGTTGATAACTGAATTTGATTTCCTTTTTTTAAAAAGTATTTTATTAAACTAATTGTTTCATTTTTATTATATTCATCCCAACATTCTGAATAACAACCAAGTGTTATTAAAGTTTTTTGATTTATATCAAGTTTATTTTTTTCAATAAAGTCAATTATAGCTTGTGCTGAAATAGTCCTATAATTATCTGAACTATTACTATATCCCATTTTTGGTAAATAGCAATATGAGCATTGTCCAGCACATCCTAAACTTGTATTTATGAATATTCTTTTATTGTCTTTAGCAAAAAGATAACCATTATCAATCATTAATCATCACCTAAATCTTTCCTATAAACATTTCTGTATGAAAATCAAAACGAACGATGTCATCTTTTTTATATTTATTAAAAATAGTTATAATACCATTTATAAACTCATCATAATACTCGCTATCTTCTTTTGGAGCATACGATAATGATTTAGATAACCCTATTAGCATATCTAGAGTATAATCTTTAGAATGGATAAATGTATAAGTCTTATATTTACTATTCTTGAAAAAATTTTTACGATCATCAATATTTTTATGTTGATATGTTTTACCAGTAAGTTTAGTATTCCAAGTGCTTATATATTTGAAGTATTCCTTACTAAATTCATTATCTTCATCTTCCCAGTCATTCCAAACTATTGCAAAATATCCATTAGATTTTAATATTTTATTTACTTCTTGTTTTAATTTTTGTTTATCAAACCAATGAAAGCTTTGAACTGCAAATACTATATCAACTGAATTTTCAGGCAATTCTGTTGATTCTGCACTTTTATTAATATAAACAATATTATCACAATCATTGCAATATTCTTTTCCTTTGTTAATCATATCAATATTTGGTTCAACATAATAAATTTGTTTACAATACGAACTTGCTATTTTAGAAAACTTTCCAGTTCCTGCTCCTAACTCAACTATAATTTTATTTTTAATATTGTATTCTTTTGATAAAAAATCAAAAAGTTCAGTTGGATATGTAGGTCTATATTTTGAATAATCTTCTTGTTTTCCAAAATAAAATTTTTTACTATCTTTTTCCACATTATATTTCATAAAATCACCTTTATAAAATTATACTATAAAACAACAAAATTCTCCATACTCCCGTTGAAATTTAATAAGAATTCATATATAATATTTTTAGAAAGAGAGCGTTATGGTTCGTAAGCTGTTGCTTAATCGCTCCATTTGTAAAAATCGTCGCACTAAATTAGTGTGGCGTTATTTTTTTGTATAAATACGCAAGCAAGGTAGTTTTACTCCCACCAAATAAAAAAACCTATGTTATAATGATATATAGGTGATGTACTTTGAATATCTATAAAAATTTAAATGAAATAACTGAGTATATTGATAAGAATTTGGAAGAGGAAATCAGTTATGAAGTTTTAGCAAAAATGTTAGGAGCTAATGTTTATACAATGCATAGATTATTTACTATGATAGCCGGTATTTCTTTATCTGAATATATTAGAAAAAGAAGATTATCTAATGCAGGATATGATTTATATGAAGGTAATTTAAAAGTAATAGATGTTGCTTTTAAATACCAATATGATAATGCTACTTCATTTTCAAGAGCATTTGAAAAATTTCACGGTATTAAACCTAGTCTAGTAAATAAAGAAACAAAGTTAAAAAACTTTCCTAGGATAGTATTTAATGAAGATATTAACCTTACTACTGAATTAGATTATGAAATAATAGAATTAGATGAGATTAATTTATATGGTGTTGGTATTACTACTAACAATGATGAAATTGGTGAGTGTGCTCCTTTATTTTTTAGGCAAACCGAAGATAAATATTTAAATAAATATGGCGAAGTAAAATATGGAATGATTACTTATGATATAGATCGTGAAGAATGTAGAAAGTATTATTGCTTATATGATAAGAAAATTATAGAATTTGAACATATTAAAATACCTAAATGTAAATGGTTAAGATTTAGGATTAATTCACAAAATGCAAAGGATATACAAGAAATATCACATAAATTTTATAGAGAATTCCTACCATCTGTTAAATATAATTTAAAAGAATTGCCTGAATTAGAATATTATCATGATGATATAACGGATTTTCTAGTTGCAATTGATTAAACTGACAAAAATGATTAATAAAAAGTCAGTTTTTTATTTTGTACATTAGATATACTTTTTATGAGGTGGTGTATCATGGGTTTAACGCATGAAATATATCTAACTAAAAAGTTTATATCAAAAGAAGAATGGTTAGAGTTAATTAATACAATAGCAAATTATAATGGCTTTTTAAGAAAATTGAAGATAATTATTACTAATGATAGAAATCAAATTAGATACTTTGTTAAAACTAGATGTAGTTTACCTGCAACTATAAATAACTTAAATTCATTCTTATTAAAACATACAAAAGAAATAAAAGCACCCATGTATAACTATACATTACTTTCTTTACCTAAAGTTGGTAGTAGTATTATTGACCTAATAAATTATAGCGAGATTAGAAATAAAGGAACTCTTCTTTATCTAGAAATTAGTTTTTTAAAACTATTTGAAAATAAGATAAAGTCTAAAATAAAGTTTTATCTTAATAAAAATGGTTCAATAAAAAAATATAATGTTATATTTGCATCGCCAATAAGTATATTATCAGTAGATTTTGAAGGGAATAAAAGATATTTTTATAAGAGTTATCCTAAATATTTAGAAATAAATAAAATATTACATTTATTAAATACTGATTCTAATAATGCATTACTATCAGTTGATACATTTCCTTATTTACAAGGTGATTTTTATCTTAATCAAAATAGTTTTAGTTTTGATAAACATTCTATCATAATGGGATCTTCTGGATGTGGTAAATCTAAATTTATAAGTTTATTAATTAATAATATTTATAAAAATGAAAATATACGACAAAAATATAAAGTTGTAGTAATAGATCCACATGCTGCGCTTGAACAGGATATAGGTGGAATTGCAAAAGTAATAGATTTTAAAAGTAATTTAGATAGCATTGACTTATTTATTAATAATAATGATGATATTGTAGCATCTACGGAAACTTTATTAGATTTATTAAAATCATTAATTGCTGACCAATATAATTCAAAATTAGAAAGAGTTTTAAGACATTCAATCCATTTATTATTAACTGATGAATCATTTAATTTTAGAAGTTTAAGAAGACTTATTTTAGATTTAGAGTATAGGAATGATTTAATAAAGAAGTTAAAATATAATCTACCAGTTAGTGTAATAGACTTCTTCCTATCAGATTTTAATGATTTAAAAACAAAATCTTACGGTGATGCTATATCTCCAATTATATCCTTTATTGACGAAATGGAAATGATACCTGCATTTAATAGAGAACAAAATAGTGAAAATCTAAAAAATACTATTCATGATAATTTCTTAACTTTGTTCTCGCTAGATAGAACAAAACTTGGGGATAAAGTAACTAAAACTATATCAGGATTAATAATGGGGCAGTTGCTCACTATAATCGGGAAGCGAGAGATAGATGAACATATAATATTTATTATTGATGAAGTTGCAGTAGTTGAAAATCCTATCTTATCTAGATATTTAGCAGAAGCAAGAAAGTATAATTTATCTTTAATATTAGCAGGACAATATTTTAATCAAATATCAGATGAATTAAAGAATTCAATATTTGCTAATGTAGTAAACTATTTTATATTTAGAGTATCAAAGTTAGATGCTAATATACTAGTTGATAGTTTTAATATGAAAATACCTCTAGATGATTCTAGAGATAAAAAGATTAAATTATTAACTGAACTTCAAATACGTGAATGTATTATTAGAATAGATAGAGATGGTGTATTATTACCAGCATTTAAAGGTATTACATTAGATTATACAAGCATTCCTAGAACAAAAAGAACGATTACAAATAATAACAATAATATAAATAACAAAGGTAATTCAAATGAATCTAAAACTAATTTTAGAATAAACAATACTGTAAGTTTAAAAGATATTTTAATATCTAATTCAACAAGTAGAAAGGTTGTGAAGGAATGAATGATACAAAAGCACTAGAAATTGTTAATAAAATATTTAAAAGTGTATTTGATAAGGAAAATAATTATTCTTTAGATACAATATTAGAAAAGTTTGCATTTGATGTTAAATTACCAAAGCAAGTAAATGATTCAACTACAAATGAAGTAACTTGGGCGGACTCTATCAACAGTGGCAGATTTATAACAAATAAAAATATGAAAAAGAAAGATGAAGAAACAGGTTGGATGCTTCCTAAAAAAGAAATAAATAATTTGCAAGAATTAATTGATATATGGAATACTATTAACTTAACAACAACTGAACGAGTTTATGACTCTATTAATGTTGCAAAAAGTGATACTATTTATAGATGTGAAAATGTTTATAGAAGTACCGACTGTAGCGATTCAAAAAATATGATTTACTGCGACTCTTGTGGTAATAGTGAATTCTTACTTGCATGTGGGAGATCTGGCGCTTGTAATTTCTGCATAAGATGTGATGACTCTAAAGATTGTAGTAATAGTTATAATGTTATTTGTTCTAATAAAGTAAGTAATTCATTATTTATTCAGGATTGTTTCGATTTGTATGAGTGTATGTTTTGTTCTCATATAGCATCAAAAAGATTTTGCATAGCAAATATGCAATTTGAAAGTCACGAATATTATGAAATCAAAAAATTAATTATAGAATGGATATTAAACTCTTAAAAAGTTGCATAAAAAAATACTAGTCTGAGTATACTAGTATTGACAATTACCATTAAAAATGGTACTATTGTCATATAAGAACTCTGTTCAATCCGAAGCTTCACGTTTAGTACGTGAAAGGTTTATGTAGGAAGAATGGAGTTTTTTATTTTGTTTTTTTAGTTAATGATGAATCAAATATACTATTTTTAGATTTAAAACACCAATGTCTATAAGGATCTTTCCAATTATTAGTAATATCATTACGATAACTAGTAGAAACACCAATATTAAAATTTGGATAAAAAGCTTTAATATTTCTTAAAATATTTTTATATAACTTTTCTTTTGCTATAGTTCTTTTACCACGTCTATTACTATTTGGAATCTTTTCTTTATCCATATTATTTAGTTTAAAGTTCATAGCGCCTAATATAATATCCATACATTGTAATATTACGTGATTTTTAGAATCTACTTCTGCTATATCTTCATTATAAATATGAACATTATTAATACAAAAGAAATCATTGAGTGCATAAATATAACCTTTAAATTCTTTATTTTTCTTTTTTGTATCAGGTAGTTTATCAAAATATAGTTTTAATATTACTTGATCTTTTTCTTTTGGATTACAATAGTCTATACCAAAAGCGTGTTTAATAAATTGATAATATAAAAGGAAATATTCTTTTTCTTCATGCTCTCTAGTTAAATTTTGTGGAACTTGTGCATTTTGCCTAAACATTATTCTTATTTTAATTTTAT
This sequence comes from uncultured Erysipelotrichaceae bacterium, assembly GCA_902779035.1. Taxonomy (GTDB): domain Bacteria; phylum Bacillota_I; class Bacilli_A; order RF39; family UBA660; genus RUG12438. Next base: position 21,127 of record CACZAH010000011.1, read on the forward strand.
TAGATTTAACAAATTCAAAGAAATAATCAATTAATTCTAAATACTTATCTAAATATTGTTCAGTAACTTTTGTCCATTTAACTTCTTGGAATAAACCTAGTTCTTCCTTTTTAACATTAAGTTTATTACTTATCTTTTCAAGTTCAGTATAATTAACCAAAGCACCACCATAAAAATTACTAAAGTATTTACCTTTTCTATGTGATTCATCTGCATAAATTAAATATTGTTTCTTCATTGTATCACCACTAAAAGATATTTTATCATACCTTCTTTTATTATCCAATAAGTTAGAAAAACTTTCCTAATAAATTTCCTAATATTCTTCCTAATAAAAGTATGCCGTAAGAAGTCGTAACAAATGTCGTAAGAAAATATCCAAAAAGTATTGTAATAATTTTTATATCTGCTATAATTTATTTAGTTGATTTAATCAAACAACTTTGGGAGTATAATTTTTCGAATATAAGTAAAGTTATCGCTCCAAATTAAAAATATCCGAACTTTTATAGTTCGTTTTTTCTTTAAAAAATAACGTTTACAATTTTAAAAAAATATAGTGAACGAAAACATTGGAGTGAAAATTAATTGACAATTCTAATTAAATATGTATAATATAAATTACTAAAATTATTGAAGGAGAGAGAGTATGAAAAAAGAAGATTATAATAGTATTATAGAAAAATTAGATATTGAAATATCGGATAATAATAAAAAGATGAAATTTTTTGATTATAAAAGGAGATTATCAGGCCTTAATCAAAAACTTAATAGATCTATAGTTAAATTAGTATATGGCCTTATTCCACTTTTCACTTTAGAAATTATATCAGGATTTACTTTAGGAGCGTTAGGCGTCACATCTGGTATTTTTTTATCAGGTGTTTCTACAGGGGTTGTTTTATCATCAATTGGAATAGGTAGTATGATTTTTAATAAACTTGCCAAGAAAAGTGATATCGATATTGATATAAAAAATTTTTGTAGTGCATCCAGTGAAGATGAAAAATACGTTGAGACTTTTTCTAATTATTTAGAAGGTAAAAAATTGGAAGCTAAAAATGAAGTTTTAGAAATTGTTCGTAATAGTTTTAATGAAGAACAAGATATGGTTGAAAAAGTTTCGAGAATATATGAAATAAATGATAAGTCAAATGATTATGAAAATAAAAATTTAGAAAGCATTGAGAATGAACTTGCTCAAGAATTTAAAAAGTTAGATAAATTTATAACAAAAAAAGAGTTGATAAATAATTGTGGTAGTATACTTGATAAGAAATATAGAAGACTCTTTAGTGCTGTTTCCGTTATGTTAGCTGGTACTTTTACAATGCTTTTTGGAAATATTATTAATGTGTGTGCAAATGTTCAATCATCGTTAATAAGTGTTATTGCAACGTTTGGTGTAGGGGCAGTAGGAGGATTTCTTTATAAAAATCAAATTAATAAATACAATTTATCGGCATTTAATAGAATAAATAGCTCTTTAAGCGATGATGGTATTGATGTAAATATAGATAATTACGAAGAATTAAAGTGTATTGAAAAAGATATTACTAATTTAAAAAACAGACTTGTTAAAATGAAGATTGATGAAGTTAAATTGAACTCTAATCATAATTCTAGAGGTGATGAAACATTAAATAACACCAAGGTTAAAGATGCTCGAACATCAGTTTATGCAAATAATTTATCTGAAAATATAGAATGTCCATCTGAAGAAAAAGGATTTCAATTAGTAAAGAAGAAAGACATTAAGGTAAAAGAATAATGGTTATATTTGTCTGAATACTTTTAAATGATTTGAAGAGTAATTAAAAATCTATAGTTTCTATACTTTACTTAACAAATATAGTATAATATCTTGGCTGGTGATTTTATGTATGAAATAGATAAGTATATTAATTATATTAAAAATAAACTAGATAAGAGTAATGAGACTAAAATAATTATGCAAGTATATATTGATTTAGGATTAAGACTTACATTTGATGAAGATTTTTTCTTTGGTGGAACTAAAAAGAAAAAAGAGTTATATTTCGCACCACACAATATATCTTATTTAGATAATTTATTTAAATCAGGTAAAGTAACTTGTGTTTCATCTGCTTATATACTAGATTACGTATTAAAGAAGTTTGAAATAGATAGTAGAGTAGTTGCTGATACAAAAGATTTTAGAAGATATAAGCATATATATAATGTAATAAAGGAGAAAAGTGGTAAAACATATAGTATTGATTTGCAAGATGATATTATGAATGTACGTACTCATTCTAGAACTTGGTCTTTTGGATTGTCTCTTGCTGGTGATAGTTATGTAGTTGATTTAAATACTCAAAAAGAAATACATAAAAGCATTGGATATATTAGTAATAATAATTATAGTGATGATTATATGTATGTACTTAAAAATTATTTGTCATATTTTAATGATTTTAATAATAAAATTGATTTTATATTAGAAAATATAGATATTGAAAAACATGATATAAACTATTTTGAACGAAGATGGATACATGAGAAAATATTAAGAGAATTACTAAGTTATAAAGAATTATCATTAGTTCATTCATTAGAGTTATTTAAAAAGAATGATATAAATCGTGAATACATAAATGCATTTTATGTAAAAAACAAAAATAATATAGATATTTATATATATGACATTGATAAATATAATAAGTATACTCTAGATGATTATGTTATCTATGCTGCTGATAACAATATAGAATCAAGAATGAGTATACCAGGATATAGAACAGTAAGAAATAAAGTATTAGTTAAGAGGTAATTATGAAGAAGTATGAAACAGTTATATTTGATTTAGATGATACATTGATTGATAATCATGAATCAATTAAATATGCATTTAAGATGGTGCTTGAAGTACTAAATATCAGTTATAGTGAACCAATGCTTGATGAGTGGAAGAGGCATGATACACTTTATTGGCATTCCTGGGAAACTGGAAATCTCGTTGTCCCTGATTATATCACTAAACTAGAAGATAAAATAACTTATTTAAGATCAACTAGATTTATAAGATTTTTTAGTATGCTTAGATTATCATTTGAAGATGCAGTATCTTTAAATGAAATATATTGTAATAATCTTGGTGTAAATATTAAAGAGATTAATGGAGCGAGTGATTTGCTTAATAGTTTATATGATAAGTATGAAATAGTAATAGCTACTAATGGACCTCGAGATGCTGCAATAAGTAAAATAGAAAAAGCAAATATTAATAATTATATATCATTATTAGTTAGTTCAGGAGAAGTAGGTTATTCTAAACCTAATAAAGAATTCTTTGATTATATGATTGATAATGTAACTAATAAAGATAGAAATAAGATGTTGCTTGTTGGAGATAGCCTATCTACTGATATATTAGGAGGTATGAATAATAATATTGATACATGTTTTTATAATCCCAATAATATTATTGTTCCGGATGAGTATAATCCTACTATTTGTGTTAATAAATTATTAGAGTTAAAAAAGAGATTATAAAAATAGACCTATTATTTCAATAGATCCATAAAATCTTGCCATTTATCTTCTGTATAATCTTTAATAGATTCAAGACCATTTTCAAAGTCTTCCTTTAAATCATCAAAATTATCTTCAGCTTCACCATATAATTGTTTAACCATAGCTTCACCATTTTCAGCAAGATGAGTTACTTCATGTTCAATACGTGTACTATCTTTTTTTGCAATTTCTTGTAATTTAATTGAAGCTTTGTATAGTTCTTTTGCATCATTCTCATTATCAGATGTAATACCATTTCTAACTGTTGTATATTTAGTTTGTATTGTATTTGCAAGCGTTCTAACATCATCTGCTGTAATATTATCATTATTTCTAACTTCTTCTCTTGCTTCAAGTTCGATAGCGTTATATTCATCACTAACTTCATCCCAAGATGTATCAATATCTCCATCAAATCCTTGTATAGATTCTTCAATTTCATCTTCATTATCTATATCAGTATCATCTACTTTATTACCACATCCAGTAAGTAATATAATGGTTAATAGCATTGAAAATGTAATAGTTAAAAACTTTTTCATATATACTCCTTTCTACATATTCTAGTTATAGAATATTCATTATTATTATGGAGTTTATTTTATTTTTAATGCAAAAAAGTTAGATATTTCTAACTAATTTTTTAATTTTCTCATAATTATTTGAATGAAATAACTCATAAGTATTATGTATCTTCATTTGATAATAAAGAAGAGCTAAATCTACAGATAGATATTTATTTTTAAATAGTTTTATCTCATTACTATTAAGTCTATATAAGGATACAAATCTTAACATTCTATCTTCTCTTAAACTTAGAGCATAAGCAATTATTTCATCTTCTTTCAAATATTTTAATATCTTAATATTGGAAGCAGCATATAATTCATAGTAACCATAATATTCATCAAATGATTCTACTATATCACCAAATCCAATTACTTTAGCTATACTTGGTCTTGTTAGAAAATCATCATCATTTAATTGGTAGCGTAAAGTATCTTCTAGTTTTTTAGCAAAGTGATATCCATTACCACCATTACCATAAACAATATTACCATCAACATGATAAATTTTATTTTCTTCTAGTATATTTCCACTTATATCTTTATAGTTTTTATCAACTGATTTATATCCAATAATTTCATTCATAATAATCCCTTAAGCATTATAACATATTTTTTAAGTATTCTTCAAACTTTAATAGTCCATATTCTTTATTATAGTAATTAGGGTATTCATTTAAGTGAGCTAGAGCTACTTTTGCTGTTTTAAGTAAGTCATCATCTGTCACATTAGTTTTAGGATTAACCTTGCCGTGTTCTAGTTCAATAATAATTCCTCTTTTAAAATCTTCAAAAGGGTATTTATCAAATTTAATGTTTAAAAAGCGTGCAACTTTATATATCTCATCATTGTTAAGCATATAATCACCAATTTATTATATTCTTGATGAAATACTTGTTGTGTGTTATAATCTTCATCGAGGTGTTTTTATGCAGAAACTTATATTTATTAAATATGGCGAACTTACTACTAAAAAAGGTAATAGAAATGTATTTATTAAAAAACTAACTAATAATATAAAAAATATATTAGGTAATATTAATTATAGTATGAAATCAGATAGATCTAGAATATATATAGAATCTAGTGATATTGATACTGTTGTTGAAAAACTTAAAAATATTTTTGGAATTCATAGTATAGTTATTGCTTATAAAGTAGATAATAATAGTGATACTATTATTGATAGTGTTTATGAACTTGTTAAATGTGAATCTTTTAAAACATTTAAAGTAGATACTAAAAGAGCAGATAAAAGATTTGAAGTTCATAGTATGGATTTTAATAAGATGGTTGCGACTAAAATTTTAAAAAATATGAATGTTAGTGTTGATGTACATAATCCAGAACTATATATTAAAATAGAAATTAGAGTTGAAGGAACATTTGTCTATTTTAATGAGATTAAAGGATTAGGTGGTTATCCTGTTGGTATTCAAGGTAAGTCTTTACTAATGTTAAGTGGAGGAATAGATTCTCCTGTTGCTGGGTATCTTGCTTTAAAGCGTGGAGTAGATATTGAATGCTTATATTTTGAATCTCCACCTCATACATCAGATCAAGCAAAAAATAAAGTAATTACTCTAGCTAACATTATTAATAAGTATTCTGGTAATATTAAAGTACATGTTGTACCTTTTACTAAGATTCAAGAGACGATTCTTCGTAATGTAAAAGAAGAATACATCATTACTATTATGCGCAGAATGATGTATCGTATAGCGCAAAAGTTTGCAAAAATGAATAAAATGCAAGTTATATTTAATGGAGAAAGTATTGGTCAGGTTGCCTCACAAACATTAAGTAGTATGAATGTAATAAATAATGTATGTGATATACCGGTAATTAGACCTGTTGCTTGTATGGATAAAATAGAAATAATAGATATTGCTAAAAAAATTGGTACATATGAAACTAGTATTTTACCATATGAAGATTGTTGTACAGTATTTGTTCCAACTCATCCTGTTATTAATCCAACACTAGATAAGTGTATATTATATGAGAAGAATTTTGATTATGAAACTTTAATAGATGAAGCTATTAATAATATAGAAACTATAAGTAATTTGGATAATAATAATTATGATGATATATTGTAAATAATTACCATTAAAAAAAATGTATGAAAAAACTTTTTGTGCACATTCTATTAGTGTACAGGAGGTGAATGTATGAACAATAAGAATAATCAATTCGTAGTACCTGGTGCTAAACAAGCTATCGAAAAAATGAAATATGAAATAGCTTCTGAATTAGGTGTTACAATGGGTCCAGATGCAACTTCAAGAGCTAACGGTTCTGTTGGAGGAGAAATTACTAAGAGATTAGTTAAAATGGGTGAACAACACTTAGGTGGATCTAGTTACCAAACTAAATAATTATATTAAAAATAGATAGTAAATTGGATAGTAAATACTATCTTTTTTTAGTATAATTGTGCGAATTTTGTCAATAATATTACCGGAGGTGTAGTATGAATAATAAGTTAGTTGTAAATGGTTCTAAAGAGGCTATAGAGAATTTAAAATACGAGATAGCTCGTGAACTTGGAATTAAACTTGGAGCAGATACATCAAGTAGATTAAATGGTACAGTTGGTGGCGAGATGACTAAAAGATTAGTTAAACTTGGTGAAGAGTACTTAAACAGTAGAAATATATAGTTTTTAAATCAAGAAACCAATTTTCTTGATTTTTTTTGACAAAAGATACAGGATAAAAATATAAATTAATTTTTTAAACTCGATAATGCGTTGCTTTTCAATGCAAAACTCGAGTTTTTTATTTAAAAAACCGTTGGATTTTGAA
>CACZAH010000012.1 GCA_902779035.1 uncultured Erysipelotrichaceae bacterium
CAAAATAAGAAAAAATACAGTCTATAGTAATTTTTGTAGAATTTTTTGATGATATAATTGCTATATCAGGTAGATTCATAGTTAAAGGAAAATTTATGTTTTTCTTTTAATATAATTGACTGAAATGATTAGTTATGTTATAATTTTATTAATGGTAGGTGTGTACATGAAGAATTTATTCGTAAGAAAGATAATAGTTCCAAGCATAATATCTATAACTTTTATATTTGGTTTTATTTATTTTGGGATTAGTAATAAATTATTAAATATTAGTTTGATGGGTAATTCAGTAACTGATATTTACTATTATTGCGATGATACATATAAATTAAGTGGTAGTTCTTGTTATAAAACTGAGTATATGGATTCATTATTAATAGGCGATATAGATAATAATAATGAAATAAATATTAATGATATAACTTTAATTCAGCAGTATTTAACAGGAAGTACTGAATTATCTGATAATCAATTATTAGTAGCTGATATTAATAATGATTCTAGAATTAACGGTAGTGATATATCTATTATTCAGAAATATTTGCTTGAAGATACAGATAATAATCAAGTATCAAGAAGCTCCGCTGGCGTTATACTTGAAACTCCGTATACACTAGGAATAGATAGAGTGTGTCCTTTAAATTATCATATAAATAAAGATAAAACTAAATGCTCTATTACACTTATAAAGAATGCAAATCAAACAGAAATTATGTATGGCGATTTAAATTATGATAAAGTAGTGGACGTTGATGATGCAAGTATTCTTAGTGATTACTTACAAGGAAAAATTTCATTAAATAACATTCAAAGTATTACTGCTGATTATAATAAAGATGGTTCTATTACTATCGAAGATTTAAATGAAATTAATGATATCTTTGTTGAAGCAAGTAGTATTGATGTAAGTATTAATATGTTAAATAATATCGATATTAATTCTGTTAAGAAGAATACAGATATTACATATAATGCAAGTTTTAATATTACAGGTAAAACTAAATATTATTATAAGTGGTTTGATGTTAAATCAGCAGATAATACTATACAGTCAGATTGTAAACTTGCAACTTCATTAAATGATACATATACTATTAAAGCAGATACAAATAATGAATATGTGTTACTTAAGGTATTTAGTGATTCGAACTGTAGTGAACAGTTAAACATGTATAAAACTGATGATATAAAGATTAAAGAAGAAAGTATTGTTAATTTAGATGTGAAAATAACTAGTCCTATTTTAACTACCAATTATGTAAATAAAGATACAACTATTAAATTTTATGGTAAATTTACTGTTAGTGGTAGTGATAATTTTTACTATACTTGGACTTCTTATGGAGATAATAAGATAGTAAATAAACCTGTATGTCGTGAAGTATCAAATGATATGCCAGTAAATTCTAGTATTACTGTTAATAAAAAAGATATGTATGGAATTTGGCAAATATATAAAGATTCGAGTTGTAATAGTCTTGTTAAAAGATATGAAACCGATAAGTATAATTATAAAATAGAATCTATTAATATAAATATGGTTAATAATAAATTTCCAGTAGGTGATAAGCATAAAGTAGATTTAATTATAAATGGCAATATAGATAATTCGGTGGATAAAGTAAAATGGTATAGTACCAATACTGAAGTTGCAACTATTAGTGATGATGGTGTAGTAAATACTAAAAAAGCAGGGACTACTAATATAATTGCTAGTATAGCAGGAGTTAAAGCAGAAAAAGAGATTATTGTGGTAGAGAATGAAGCGAATATTAAATGTCCACTTATAGAATATAATACAAATAATAACAATACAACATTTACAGTTACTCCTGATAGTAATATTTCTAAATATGAAGTATATTTATCAATTAATAATCATACTGGTACAAATGCTGATTTTACCTTAATATCTAGTAATACTGGTATTAATACATTTAGTAATCTATATAATGGTGCATATTCTAATCAAGCTAAAATTAAAATATATACAAATTCTGGTAATAGTAAGAATTGTTATACACCACCTTTAACTTGGAAGTGGAATACCCCTAGTTCTAATGCTACCTGCCCAGCTATAACTTATACATTTGAAAGAAGTAGAAATTCTAATAAATATAATTATCAGATGAATATGTATCGAGTAAATAGTGGAGTAACTAAGATGTATGTAGGATATAAACTTAATCCAGATTTTCAATACAGTTGGTATATGTCACAAAAAGATAATAGCTATAAACTATTTAAAACATATGCCAGCTCAAATGAATTTGTAAAGTCTAGTATAACTGCTGAGATATATGATCGTAACGGTCAAATTGTAGTTACTGATAAATATGGTAATAGTATTGTATGTAAGACTGAATATGTTAATAATATAAATTATTATAAGACTAAAGTAGGTAATACAGATATATATTATGAGTCATCATATCCTACAAGTGATAGAAATACTGTTATTAGTGAAATGAATAAATTAATTAAGGAAAATGAGTTGTATCTTGCTGCATCAAATGTGTTTTTAAATTCAGAAAATACATATATAGATTTATATGGAAACTCTTGTGGAATGTATAGACCTTGGGATAATAATATTCTTATTAGAGAATCTAAGTATGCGTGTGGTGGTTCTAGTAATTCAGATTACTTTAAAGGCGCTGTTAAACATGAATTTGGACATAGTATTGATTATATGCATGAAAGATTAACTGGAAATAGATTATATTCTATAGTATATAATGGTAAAAAATTAGATTATTACACTAATAAATATGAAAATAAAAAACTTTGTAATAATAATTATTGTTTAAGATATAATGGAACATACACATATGGGACTTCTTATTGGGAGACTCTTGCAGATATATTCTCATATGATTCTCATAACTTTAAAATGACTAATGAACTTTTAAATGTTAGAAGTGAGATTATTAAAACATATTTAAAGAATAGTAGTAAGAGAGCTGAGTTCAATAGAATTAAGGAGAGTTTTAAATGAAATTAAAAAATAAAGGATTAGTAATATCTATTATTATTGCAGTAATATTATTAATGGTATTATTAGTAGTAAGTGTACCTAGAGATAAATCTAATAATTATAGTGCTATTAAAAACTCTCTTTCTAATGTTTTCTATTATTTAGATAATAGTTATAGTAACATGAATGATATATCTGATTATTGTAAAGTAGCTTTAATATATGATACTAATTATATAGATTATGATTATTTCAACTATGATTCATCTAATAATAAAATAAGTGGATATACTAAAAATAATGTAGTTAGTTCTTTAAAGAAAATATTAGGTAATGATATAACTATTGATTTAGATAATCTTAGTAAAGATAAATGTATGTATAATAATTCAGTTATTAATTTAACATATAATACTAGGGATAAAGCGTTATATACATATGGAACTGAAAAATCTAATAGAACTATAGTAGTTAATTGGGGAAAAGAAGTAGTAAATAATAATACTCTTGAATTAAATGCTCAAGCTCTTATGATAGTTAAAAATGATAAATATGATTTATATATTGATTCTAATATGGAGTATTTAATAGGTAGTTATAACTCTTTAGAAGAAGCTAAGAAAAGTGCGAAAGATAATATGAATAGATCATATAAATACATATTTGAATTAGAAAAAAACAAGAAAAATTATATATGGAAATCATTTAAAATTAACAAACCAGATAACGAAATAATAGAATAAAGGTGTATAGAATTTGCTATACTCTTTTTGTATTTTGTTGATAAAATATTTCTATTATTGTATAATTTATTTAGTTTGAAGGTGATAATATTAAGAATGTGCTAATTATTCATAATCCCAATAGTGGTAAGAAAAAAGATATTTATAAAATATTAAAAAAGAGTAAGAGTTTATTTGAATATTATGGTTATAACTATAATTATATTAGAACTAAATATCCTGGTCATGCCAAAGAAATTGTTAGAAAATTAACTGATATCAACCTTGTTATTTCTGTTGGTGGGGATGGTACTTTTAATGAGATTGTATCTGGTAACATAGAGAGGACTAATAAGTTAGTTTTATCTCATATACCTGTTGGTACTACTAATGATCTTAGAACTTTATTTGGTTATTCTAAAGATATACTTAAAAACATTGAAAGTATTTTATCAGGAAGTGATAAACAAATTGATATATGCATGATTAATAATAAACCATTTGTCTATGTATCTGGTTTTGGTAAGTTTGTATCTTTATCTTATGAAACTCCTAGAAGTAGTAAAGCTAAGTATGGATATCTTGCTTATTTTACATCGGCTGTAAAAGATTTTTTTAATGATTCTTATATGTATGATATTGAGTTTGAAGTAAATGGTAGTAAGCATAAAGGAAAATATTCATTGGGTATAATATCTAATGCTAATAGAATTGCCGGTATTAATAATTTTTATAAAGATGTAAAACTTGATGATGATACATTTGAAGTGCTACTTTGTTCAATAGAAAAAAGAAGTACTATGCTTAAAAGCTTATTTAAACTGGGTATTAAAGATATAACTAAAGTAAGTGGAGTAGAGATATATAGAACTAATAAATTTAAGATTAAGTTTAATAATAAATTAAAGAAACCTTGGACTATTGACGGTGAGAAATACCCTAGTGGTGATAAATATTATGAGATTACTATTAATAAAGATATTAAATTTAGATTAAGTAATAAAGCAATAAAAGAAAATTGTATAAAAAAAGTATATTAAGGAATCTTGATATATTTTTTTGTGTTTTTAATTTTAATCTGCTATAATGTTTATGGTAATAGTAGTTAGGTAGTGATTGTATGAAACGTAGGAAAAGTAAGAAAATAACATTATTAATTATATCGATTTCTTTATTTATATTATCTCTTATTATACGTCCTTTTATAGAATGTAGTAATATAGATAGTAATATATTTAGGAAGTGTTTATTAGTACTTAGTAGTAGCATACTTATAACTAGTATAATAAATATAAGTAATAAGAAGAGAAAAAGAATTATTAATTTTATTATTATAGTAATAGGTATAATAAGTTCTATTATTATATATAGTGGACATTCTAAAGACTATAAGATTAGAAATGAGAATTATTTTAAATCAATACTTAAAGTAGATAAGAAGGTATCAAGTAATTCAGTTACGCCTGTTAGTAATGATGTAGTAGTTAATAAAGATAACGATTTGGAAGGTGAATTACTTAAAGTAAATTATATTGATGTAGGACAAGGAGATTCAATATTTATTGAATTACCAAATGGTGAGACTATGTTAATAGATTCTGGAGAACGTAATTATGATAAAAAAGTAATTAGTTATATAGATGCATTAGGTTATAAAAATATAGATTATGTAGTAGGTACTCATCCTCATACAGATCATATAGGAAGTCTTGCTAGTGTTATAAAAAATTATGATATAGGTAAGATATATATGCCTAAGAAACAGTCTAATAGTAAAACATTTATTAATTTACTTAATACTATTAAAGATAAAGGACTTAAGATAAATACAGCAAAAGCTAAAGTTAGTATTATCGATAGTGATTCCCTAGATGTAGATATAATTGCTCCAACAAAAGAATATAATGATGCAAATAATAATTCTGCAGTTGTTAAAATAACTTATATAAATAGGTGTTTCTTGTTTATGGGAGATGCAGAGATAGAATCAGAAAAAAGTATTACTGATAATGTAGAATGTGATGTTGTAAAAATAGGGCATCATGGATCGGATACATCCTCATCCGATTCGTTTGTTAAGAAAACAAAAGCTAAATATGCAGTAATTAGTGTAGGTAAGGGTAATATTTATAAGCATCCTTACGAATCTACTATTAAGAAGTGGGAAAGCATTGGTGCGGAAATACTTAGAACTGATGAATTAGGTGATATAGTAATAAGTACTAATGGTAATGAGCTTTCTATTAATAATAAATTAGTTAATTATGTAGATAATAATGATAACAGTAATAGTGATATAGAAATTATAAATGTAGATGTTACTAAAGGTAAAGAGTCTAATATTAAGATTAAAGGTAGTCCTAATACTAATTATGATATAAAAGTATATTATAAATCAGGAGTAAGTAAATCTAAAGAGTTAGTAAGTAAACAATCTGACAGTGAAGGATATGTGGAGTGGGTATGGAAAGTACCAAATAATGTTAAAACTGGTAGTTATAAATTTATGATTAATGATAAAGAATTTGAATATGAATTGAGGTAGTTATATGCAAGTTACAGTAGATAGAATAGAAGAAGATTATATAGTGTTAGAACTAGAAAATGGTAATATTATAGATGTTCCAAAAGAGTTAATACCAGGTGCAAAAGAAGGAGATATAGTTGATATCTATATCAATAAAGAGGATAGAAAGATTAGAGAATCTGAAGTAAAGAAACTCATGGATGATCTGTTCGTTGATTAGGATGATTTGTTTATTGATTAATTAATATCTAGTTATTCTAGATATTTTTTTCTTTGCATAAAATTATCTAGGAGGAACTATGGAAAAGGTTACAAATGCAATTTTTCTAATATTAGTATCATTTATTATATCAGTAATTATTGGTTATTTCTTAATTAAAATACTTACTAAAAAACATATTAATCAATCTTTAAGTATTTATTTAGAAGAAAGACATAGTAGTAAATCACATACACCAACACTAGGTGGCTTAATATTCTCAATTACTCTAATTATTGTTGGATTACTATTATATATTACGAATAAGATTACTATAAGTTTTAATCTAATTATAGTATGGTTTACTATACTTTCATACTCGTTAATAGGTTTTATAGATGACTTTCTAATTATTAAAAATCATAATAATAAAGGACTAAGTGAAAAATCTAAGTTTTTAATGCAAATGGTAGTCGCTGTTATTTTCTTCTATCTATTTTTATCTGCAGGTAATGAAACACTAATTTGGATACATTCACTAAATATTAAAGTAAACATATCATGGCTTTATGGATTGTTTATATTGTTTGTGCTGGTTGCAAGTAGTAATGCAGTAAACCTTACTGATGGTTTAGATGGCTTAGCAGGAGGACTTAGTTTAATTGCGTTTATTACATTTGGTATAATTACTTATAATACATCATGGCTATTTGGCTATACTGAGATTGCATATACATGTTTTATAATAGCTGGTTCTTTATTTGGATTTTTAATATATAACATGAACCCCGCTAAGATATTTATGGGGGATACTGGTAGTTTAGCTTTGGGTGCTGGACTGGGGAGTGTTGCAATATTAACGCGTCATGAATTATTATTAGTATTAATTGGAATTGTATTTGTAATAGAAACACTTACTTGTATAATTCAAAGATTCTATTATAAACTAACACATAAAAGAATATTTTTAATGACACCAATACATCATAGTTTTGAGAAAAAAGGTTATAGAGAGTCTGATATAGTAAAGTATTTCTGGATTGTAGGAATACTTGCTAGTTTAGTTGCTTTAGCTTTCGGGGTGCTATTATGAAATTTAATAAAACATTATTTATAAGTATTATAATTATATCTTTGTTTGGAATACTTATGATATATTCTGCATCCCATATTTGGGCTAGTTATAAATATGATGATGCCCTAAAGTATGTTAAAAATCAAGGCTTATTTTTTATCGTTGGCTTATTTTTAATGATATCAATTAGTAGATTAGATTATAAGTGGTATTATAAAAATGCAAATAAAATATTATTAATATGTTTTATATTACTTATATTAGTACTAATTCCTGGTGTAGGAAGTGTTAGAAATGGTTCTCGTAGTTGGTTTGGTATAGGTTCATTCGGTATACAACCTTCAGAGGCTGCAAAATTAGGACTTATTATATTTGTATCTAAGTATCTATCTAATAATGAAAATGAGATAAAAAATATTAAAAAAGGAGTATTACCTATATTAGGGCTAACTTTACTTATGTTTGGAATAATCATGTTACAACCAGACTTTGGTACAGGTACAATACTTGTAATGGCTATAGTTGGTTTATTATTTGTAGGTGGAGTAAGTATTAAATTCTTTCTTAGAGTAGGCATGGTAGGATTACTTGGTGTAGTTGGATTAATAATTGCAGCTCCTTATCGACTTGCTAGAATATTATCATTTGTTGATCCGTGGAAAGATCCTCTAGGTTCTGGATTTCAAATAATACAGAGTTTGTACGCAATTGGTCCGGGCGGATTATTTGGCTTAGGTTTTGGTAATTCTATTCAAAAACATTTCTACTTACCAGAACCACAAACTGATTTTATATTCTCAATTATATCAGAAGAATTTGGATTTTTAGGTGTAGTTATAGTTGCAACTCTATTTTTATTAATTATCATCTCTTGCTTTAAAATCATACTAAATACCAATAATTTATTTGCCAAGTATCTTGCATTTGGTATTACGTTTCAATTCTCTTTTCAAGCACTTTTAAATCTAATGGTAGTAGTAGGATTAATACCAGTTACAGGTGTTACATTACCATTTTTATCTTATGGAGGATCTAGTTTGCTTATAAGTATGTCTAGTATGGGAATACTACTTAATATAAGCAGAAGATAGTATTGATGTATTTAAAATAGAATACAATGTATTAAAAACAGAATACATTGTATTGACGTTGGTTATAGATAATAGTATAATTTACCTAGAAAAGAGGGATAATATGGAATCATTAACTTTGAATGTTAGAGTAGATGCTAATGATAAAAAAAGGTTTGAACAGTTTTGTAGCAATGTGGGAATGAATGTTTCTACTGCTGTTAATATGTTTATTAAGGCGGTTTTAAGGGAACAGAAATTACCATTTGAAGTTAAAGATAATACTTTTAATAATACGGTTTATGAAAAATTAAGAGAAGCAGAATTTGAAATGAATAATACATCTAAGCGATATACAATTGATGAAATTACTAATAGTATGAATGATATTATTGGTGAATAATATGTATAAATTAGAATTTTTACCAATTGCAAAAAAAGATATTGATGATATTATTTATTACATTTCTAATTCTTTAAAAAATAAAGTGGCCGCAAAAAATATGGCAGATAGTTTTATTGCTGGTGCAAAGAGTATTTTAGAATTTCCGCTTGGAGCACCCGTTTGTAAAACAGAGAAAAAATTGGAAAAAGAGTATCGAAGCATAAGAATAAAAAACTTTATAATGTTTTATACCATAAACGAAAATGAAAAAATTATTTCGATTGTACGGGTTGTTTATCAGAAAATGAATATTAATAATATATTAGAGTAATGTTTTTTAAAAATAATAGTTATTAGAGCTATTATCTTTTGTTCTGATTGTCTATAATAATTTATTACTTAGTATTTATTAGGAAATGGTAAAAAACTTGATTTGGTGTAAATAAGCATTGAAAAAAATCTTGATTTGGTGTAAAATTTAATTAAGGTGATGAGATGAAAAGGAAAATATATGATAAAATGGTTGCTTGGAAAGAGAAGTCTAACGGTAAGACAGCTCTTTTAATCGACGGCGCAAGACGTGTTGGTAAAAGCTATATTGCAAGTGAATTTGCACATAATAATTATAAAAGTTATATATTAGTAGATTTTAATAAAGTACCAGATGATATTAAAAATCTATTTAATGATTACTTAGATGATTTAGATAATTTATTCTTATATCTATCAAACTATTATAATGTAAAATTATATGAAAGAGAATCTTTGATTATTTTTGATGAGGTTCAATTATATCCTAGGGCAAGATCTGCTATTAAATATTTAGTAGATGATGGTAGATATGATTATATTGAAACGGGTTCACTTGTTTCGATTAAGGAAAATGTAGAAGATATATTAATACCTTCAGAAGAACAACATATTGAATTATATCCAATGGATTTTGAAGAGTTTTTGTGGGCACTTGGAAATGATAATTTAATGGAATTAATAAAAAAGTGTTTTAATGAAAAGATGCCACTTGGAAACACTATGCATAGAAAGGTTATGGATTATTTTAGACAATATATGATTGTTGGTGGAATGCCACAAGCAGTATTTGAATATATTAATTCTAAGGATTTTGAACGAGTTGATCAAGTTAAAAGAAATATTTTAGATTTATACCGTTCTGATATAAAAAAACATGCAGGTAAATATAGTTTAAAAGTTGAAAGTATATTTGACGATATTCCTGCACAACTTAGTCGGCATGAAAAAAAGTTTAAAATTACTTCTTTATCTAAAGATGCTAAAAACAGGGATTATGATGATGCATTTATGTGGCTTGATGATGCAATGATAGTTAATAGATGTTTTAATACAACTGAACCTAATATTGGATTATCGCTTAATCAAGATAATAGTTCAATGAAGTGCTACATGGCTGATACTGGATTACTAATTTCTCATTCGTTTGATGAAAAGGGATTGGTTGATGAGGAAGTATATAAAAAGATATTGTTTAATAAATTAGAGTTTAATGGTGGAATGATTTTAGAGAATATAGTTGCGCAAATGTTAACTGCAAATGGTCATAAATTATTTTTCTATTCAAATTCTTCTAGAGATAATACATTAGATAGAATGGAAATTGATTTTTTAATAGCAAAAAAAAGTATAACTAATAGACATAATATTTCACCAATTGAAGTTAAATCAGGTAAGAATTATACATTAAATTCTTTAAATAAATTTATTAGTAAGTATAATAATAATTTGGATATTCCTTACGTTATTCATACTAGTGATTTGAAGATAGAAAATGGTATTACATATTTACCTATTTATATGTTAATATTAATTTAATGTAGAGGTACTTATGATAGGACTTATTTTATTACCGTTTTATATTTTATTTAATATATATCTTAATAATAAAATTATTAAATGGATTAATTTATTTATTACTATTAATAATTTATTTAAATATATATTATTATCTATTCAATTATTATTAACTTTATCTTTATATATTGCTCTATTACTTCCTCATGGTAATATGAAAAAAATACTTAATATTATTGGTAATTATTACTTAGGATTTATGATTTATGTAGCTATAACACTAATATTATTATTTATAATTAATTTAATATTTAAAAATAGTATTAATAATAGTATTAATAATAATATACATATTATAGAAGGATTCATAGCTATTATATTAGTTGTATTTATAACTATGTATGGCAATATTAATTCTAGTATTATTCATACAACTAAGTATGAAGTAAGTATTAATAAGAAATCTAATTTAAAAGAATTAAAAATAGTAATGGTTGCAGATATGCATCTAGGTTATAATAAGGGTTTAAAACTTGTTAAAGATATGGTAAGTAAAATTAATAAAGAAAAACCAGATATAGTATTAATGGCAGGAGATACATTTGATAATGATTATGATGCACTTGATAGGCCTAATTTAATGATAAAAGAATTAAAGAAGATTAAAACTAAGTATGGAGTATATTCAGTATATGGTAATCATGATGTTAAAGAAAATATTATATTAGGTTTTACGTTTCAAGATAAAAAGCAAAAGTATAGTGATACTAGAATGGATGATTTCTTAAAGAGGGCTAATATTAAGATACTAGATGATGAATATGTATTAATTGATGATGTTTATATCTATGGTAGACCTGATTATGCTAAATATAAAAATAGAAAATCTGTTAATCAAATGATTAAAAATATGGATACAAGTAAACCTATAATAGTTGTTGATCACCAGCCAAAAGAATTAGATAAACTATCTAAAGCGAATGTTGATTTAGATTTATCAGGTCATACTCATGACGGACAGATATTTCCTTTAAGTTTACTTGTTAAACTTGCATATAAAAATAGTTGTGGTATAAAGAAGTTTAATAATATGACTAGTATAGTAACAAGTGGAGTTGGTTTGTACGGACCAAATATGCGTGTTTTAACTAAAGCAGAGATAACTAGTATAAATGTAAAATTTAAGTAAAATTGAGTTAAAAAGTGTAAAAAATGCAAAAAAAATTGCATTTTTTTAAATTTTTGCTAAAATAAAAAAGGAAATTTGAAAGTTTTGTCGTATATTATATATAGGGAGTGATTTTTTTGGATAACAATTTAATAGATGAAATACGTGCTCATGTTAATATTGTTGATATTATTTCTTCCTATTTGCCACTTACTAAAAAGGGGAAAAATTATTTTGGTGTTTGCCCATTTCATGATGATCATTCACCTAGTATGAGTGTATCAGAAGAAAAACAAATTTTTACATGTTTTTCGTGTGGCGCATCAGGTAATGTGTTTAAGTTTTTGCAAGACTATGAAAATATTAGCTTTTTAGAATCTGTTAAGAAGTGTGCAGATATTAGTGGTATTAGTTTTAATTATGGAGCAGAAAAGAAATATAATAAGAATCAAGATTTACTTGATATGTACTTGTTTGCTTCTAAACTATATCAGAATAACTTATATAGTAGTCTAGGAAAAGAAGCTAGAGAGTATTTAAATACGAGAAAACTTGATGATGAAATTATAAAAGAGTTTCAAATTGGACTAGCTTTAAATGAGCCTAGTATACTTACTGATGCCTTAAAGAAAAAGTATGATGATAAAAGGTTACTTAGTTCAGGATTAATTAGTGAAGGTGAGTATAACTTATATGATACATATCGTAATCGTATTATGTTTCCACTATATGATTTATCTGGTAATATTGTAGGTTATAATGGAAGAATATATAATTCAAGTAATAAGAGTGATAGTAAATACATAAATTCTAGGGAAACAGCTATATTTAAAAAGGGAGAGCTATTATTTAATTATCACCGAGCTAAAGAGCAAGCAAGAGATTATAAGTTTGTAATCATTGTAGAAGGGCAGATTGATGCAATTAGATGTCATCAAGCAGGATATAAAAACGTAGTTGCATCCTTAGGAACTGCTATTACTAAGGAGCATGCGATGTTATTAAGAAAGTTATCTAGTAATATAATCTTGTGCTTTGATGGAGATAAAGCAGGTGAGAAAGCAACTAATTCTGCAATAGAAGAATTAGCTAAGTTAGGTATTGAACCCAAGATAGTAAGATTACCTGCTAATCTAGATCCTGATGAATATATACTTAAAAATGGTAAAGAGAGTTTTGCTGATTTAATTAATAATCCATTAAATATAATGGAGTATAAAGAAAAACTTTTAAAGCGTAATATTGATTTAAATAATACTAAAGATTTAGCAGATTATACTAATTTAATGATTAAAGAATTAAGTAAGATAGAAGATGAAGTGTTAAGAGAAATTAGTATTAATAAGTTAGCAACTGAAACTAAGTTAGATGTTAAGTTTATTAAATCTAAGCTAGAAAAGCCTAAAGAAGTTAAAGTTATAAAGCAAAATAATAAAGTTAAATATAGTAAGTATGAAAAATCAGAACAAGCACTTATCTATTACATGTTAAAAAGTGATAAAGTAATTAAGATATATGAAAAGAAAATTACACATATGCCTACTGATAGATACCGCTTGCTTGCGCTCAAGATAGATTGTTTTTATAAAGAAAAAGGATATATAGATATAGCTGATTTTATGACTTATATTCATGATGATGGAGCGTCAACTAAGGCATTAAGTGAGATTATAAGTTTAGATTTAAAAGATGAAGTAGATGAAGAAGCAATACTTGATTATTTAAATAATATAAAAAGATATAATGATAAGAATTTATCTAATAGATATAAAAAAGAATTAAAAGAGGAGACTAGTTTAGAGAAAAAAATTGAATTAGCCAAAAAAGCATTAGCTTATAAGATTAGGAGTGAGAATAATGAATGAAATAAAAACATTTGAAGAAAGAAAGGATGAATTAGTTAGATTAGGTAAGGATACAGGATATGTAACATATGAAATGTTAGCTGAATCTTTAAAGGGGTTAGAACTAGATGCTGATTCGCTTGATGATTTATATAATACTTTAACTGATAATTGTATTGAAATTGTATCGGATAGCGATGATGCTCAAACTGATGCATCTAAATTATTATTATCTGATAATGAACTTACTAAAGATTTAAATATTAATGATCCAGTTAGAATGTATTTAAAAGAAATTGGTCAGATTAGGTTATTAACTTTACCTGAAGAGTTAGAACTTGCTGATAGAATTGAACAAGGTGATGAGGAGGCTAAAAATATATTAGCTGAGGCTAACCTCCGATTAGTAGTAAGTATTGCTAAAAGATATGTTGGCCGTGGAATGTTATTTCTTGATTTAATACAAGAAGGTAATATGGGTTTAATGAAAGCGGTTGAGAAGTTTGATGTATCTAAAGGATATAAGTTTTCAACATATGCAACTTGGTGGATTAGACAAGCGATTACTAGAGCTATTGCCGATCAAGCAAGAACAATACGTGTTCCAGTTCACATGGTTGAGACAATTAATAAACTAGCGCGTGTTCAAAGACAATTAACTTTAGAGTTAAATCGTGAACCTACGGAAGATGAGATTGCCGCAAAAATGGAAACAAGTGTTGAAAAGGTTCGTGAAATATATAAGATTAGTCAAGACCCAGTTAGTTTAGAAACGCCAATTGGAGAAGAGGATGATTCACATCTTGGAGATTTTATTAAAGATGAGCACAATATGTCTCCTGAGGAATATGCAACTAATGAAATGCTTAAAGATGAAATTAGTGAAGTATTACTTACTTTAACTGAAAGAGAAGAAAAGGTAATTAGACTTCGTTTTGGCCTTGAAGATGGTAAACCTCGTACTTTAGAGGAAGTTGGTCAAATGTTTGGTGTAACTCGTGAACGTATAAGACAGATTGAAGCTAAAGCGTTACGTAAACTTCGTCATCCTTCTCGTAGTCGTAAACTTAGAGACTTTATGGAGGAATAATGCTATCTAAGAGATTAGAAGCAATTGCTTCCTTAATTACAACAGATAGTATAATTGATGTAGGTTGCGATCATGGATACTTAGATATTTACTTAACTAAAAAAGGTATTAAGTGCCTAGCAACTGACATAAGTAATAATGCTTTAAATGCAGCACTTACTAATTTTAAAAAATATAATTTAGATATTCCTACTATATGTACTGATGGGCTAAATAATATTGATATTAAAGATACTGATACTATAGTTATTGCAGGAATGGGAACTGATACTATAATTAAAATACTTAATAAGAATATTACAAATGATTTAGTAATATTAACTCATAATCATTTAGAAAAGCTAAGAAGATATGTAGTAAGCATTGGATATTATATTGATCAAGAAGTATTTGTTATAGATAATAATAAACCTTATTTAGTTATAAAATTTAAATATGGAAAGTGTAGTTATAGCGCTTATGATTATATAATTGGACCTACTATTAAAGATAATAAATATTTTAATTATTTGCTTAATAAGTATGCAAAGATATTAAATGGTATTCCGAGTAAATATAAGAATAGAATTGATTATTATAATTCTCTCATTAAAGAAATAGAAATGCGTAAAGAAAGTGTCAAGTAATACACTTTTTTTAAAATAATTATTGCAATTATAAAATAAATATGATACTATAATTTTGGAAAGGTAGGAGAGAGAATGAATAAGAAAAAAGGTTTTACATTGATTGAATTGATCGCTGTACTCGTAATTATGGCAATTATTGCTTTAATAGTTACACCACTTGTAATGTCAATTATTAGAAAGGCTAGAGCTGCTGCTGATAGAAGATCAGTTGATGCTTATGGTAGATCAGTTGAAATAGCTATGGCTGGATATTTATTAGATCATGGTGAATTCCCAGCTAATTTCAGTGTAATAGAAAATCAAGTTGAGTATAGTGGTGGACCAATTACTTGTAATGTAGTTAATATTACAAGTGACTATTCAGTACACATCTCAGAATGTAAGGTTGATGGAAGAGATGTTAAAATTGATGGTGATGAGTGGTATACATACGATAATAGTGCAGTAGCTGTTGCTGCATCAAATAGCGATTCAAATTCAGATCCAACACCAGGTAATCTTCCATAATGATTATATATGATTAATGTGATATTTAGCTAGTTTATTAATTAAACTAGTTTTCTTTTGCAAAAATATTTGCTTATATGTATATTTATGATAAAATAAATATAGATTGCAGGTGAGTTAGCATGCGTAGTATATATGATATTAGTTTTGCAGATTTAGAAGAATTCTTTGTGAATAATGGTTATAAAAAATTTAAGGCTAAGCAAGTATATGATTGGTTATATAAAAAAAGAGTTAAGAGTTTTAGTGATATGCATAATATAAGTAAGAGTGTAATTGAATTACTTAATAATAATTTTTATTTTAGTGATATTAAGATTCTTACTAAGAAGGAGGATACTGATGTTAAAAAGTATTTATTTGGTCTTTCTGATAATAACAAAGTAGAAGCAGTTTTAATGTATCATGATTATGGTAATAGTTTATGCATATCTACACAAGTAGGTTGTAATATGGGATGTGCATTTTGTGAATCGGGTAGACTAAAAAAAGTACGCAATTTAGAATCTTTTGAAATGGTAATGCAGATATTAAAAATAGAAGAAGATATTAATGATAGAATAACTCATGTAGTATTAATGGGAATTGGAGAACCGTTTGATAATTATGATAATGTTATTAACTTTATTGATATTATAAATGATAATAATGGTATTGCACTCGGTAGTAGACATATAACTGTATCAACGTGTGGTATTGTACCTAAGATTAGAGAGTTTACCAAGTATGATAAACAAGTTAATCTTGCGATTAGTCTGCATGCTCCTAATAATGATATCAGAAATAAAATAATGAATATTAATAAGGCATATAAAATAGAAGAATTGATTGATAGTATTAAAGATTATATTAAAGTAACTAATAGACGTGTAACTTTTGAATATATAATGCTTAAAGGGGTTAATGATACAAGAGAATGTGCGATAGAGTTATCTCGTTTACTTAAAGGTATTAATTGTTATGTAAATATAATACCTTATAATGAGACAAGTCATATTGAATTTAAAAAAAGTAGTAAAAGTTCTATATTAGAGTTTTATGACATATTGAAAAAAAATAATATAAGTGTTACAATTAGAAGAGAATTTGGTAGTAAAGTATCTGCCGCATGTGGGCAACTTCGAGCAAATTATAAGGAGGGATTATGAAGTACTCGTATATAACAGATCCAGGTAAAGTAAGAGAACGCAATGAAGACTCAGTTAATATTGTTGAAAATGCAAGTGGTGAAATTTTAATGGCTGTTGCAGACGGTATGGGAGGTCATAAAGATGGTGAGGTAGCAAGTAGTATTGCTCTTAATCATATCGCAACAAGATTTAAAAGTATTAGTAGTGTAGGTAATAAAGAAGATGCAATTAATTGGATTAGAGAGATAGTTAAAGAGGCTAATGCATTAATCTATAAATATGTTGCCGAGCATAAAGAGTCTGCTGGTATGGGAACTACTATGGTACTTGCAATTCTAACTAAAGATTTCTTACTTATTGGTAATATTGGGGATTCATCTGGTTATGTAATTAAGAATAAAAAATTACATAAAGTTACAGTTGATCATACGCTTGTTAATTTACTTGTTAAATCTGGCGAGATTACTGAAGAGGATGCGAAGAATCATCCTAAGAAAAATGTACTTATGAGGGCTTTAGGCGCATCTCCTGATGTTGAAATGGATATTTTTAATGTTGAACTTGGAGTTGATGGTATATTTTTATGTAGTGATGGGCTTACTAACATGTTAGATGATGATACTATTATGAAAGTATTAAACAATAATGAAATGGATATCGATGAAAAACTAGATAAATTGATATTTAAGGCTAATAATAGAGGGGGTAGCGACAATATATCGATTGCATATTTGAATAAGGAGGATAAGTATGATAATTAAGGGACAATTAATCGATAATCGCTATAAGATAATTAAATCAATTGGCGAAGGTGGAATGGCTAATGTATATTTAGCGTTTGATACAATTTTAGAGCGTGAAGTTGCAGTTAAAATACTAAGAGGTGATTTAGCAGAGGATGAGAAGTTTGTACGTAGATTTCAACGTGAGGCAAATTCAGCATCATCTTTAAAACATCCTAATATTGTTGAGGTATATGATGTAGGAGAAGATGATGGGAAGTATTTTATCGTCATGGAATACATTAATGGTAAAACGTTAAAGAGCTTAATTAAAAAGCGAGGTATTCTAACACTAGAAGAAGTAATAGATATTATGTTACAACTTACATCTGCTGTATCATGTGCGCATGATAGTTATATAATACATCGAGATATTAAACCACAAAATGTAATGATTTTAGAAGATGGTAGGGTTAAGATTACTGATTTTGGTATTGCAATGGCACTTAATAATAATGAACTTACACAAACTAATTCAGTAATGGGATCAGTTCATTATCTTCCACCAGAGCAAGCTAATGGTAGTGGTTCTACAATTAAAAGTGATATATACTCACTAGGTATTTTAATGTTTGAACTTCTTACGGGTAAGCTTCCATTTAAAGGAGAGAATGCTGTTGAGATAGCTATTAAACAGATGCGTGAGCCAATTCCTTCAGTAAAAAGCATATCTCCTGATATTCCACAGAGTGTAGAAAATGTAGTATTAAAAGCATGTGCGAAAAATCCAAAAAATAGATACGATACTGCTCGTGAGATGTTTGAAGATATTAAAACTTGTATGGACCCAGTTAGAAGTGATGAGAAAAGAATAGTATATAAGTATCCAGAAAATGATTTAGATGAGACTAAGGTTATGCCTAACTTAAGCAGACTTAATAATCATAAAGAAGATGTAGAAGAGACTGAAGAAGAGGTTAAAGAAAATAAAAAGTTTAATAAGATTATGATTATACTAGGTATTGTTGCTGGAGTGCTTGTAATAGGTATTATAATTGCGATTATAGCTGGTAAATTAAAAGGTAAATACATTTCTATTCCAGATGGATTAGTTGGAGAAAAGAAAGCTGATGTTATTGAAATTCTTGAAGGAGATTTCAAAATAAAAGAGAAAAAAGAATATAGTGATAAGTATAAAAAGAATGTTGTAACTAAGGTTGATCCTAAAGAAAAAAGTAAAGTTAAAAAAGGTAGTATTGTTACTATTACTGTATCTAAGGGTAAGAAACAAATTACTGTTGAAGATTATACTGGTATGAATATTGATACGGTGAAGAAAAAATTAGAAGCTGCTGGAGTTAGTGTTGTTGTTACTGCTAAGAAAGTAGATAAGAGTGGTAATTATAAAGAGAATACTGTTATAGAGCAGAGCGTTAAATCTGGTGAGAAACTAAGCAAGGGCGATGCTATTGAACTTACTTATGCAACATTAATTACAGTATATCCTGATTTTACAAATGGTAAGTATAGTGTTACTGATGTAAATACATTCTGTGATGAAAATAAGATTAAATGCTCATTTGAGGAAAAAGAATCAACTAGTAAAGATCCTGGCACAATACTAGAACAAAGTAAAAAAGAAGGTAGTGAGGTATCAAGTGGTGATACATTAAAAATAACTACTGCAAAAGCTAAGAGTCTTACTGTATCATTTAGCCTAGATGGTGGAACTGGAAATATTAGTGCGCAAACTGTTGAATATAATAAAACTGCATCTGAGCCAAGAAGTAATCCAACTAAGAATAATTGTGAATTTGAGTATTGGACTTTAAATGGTAATAGATTTTATTTTGATACTAAGATTACTAGCGATACTACATTAGTAGCTAAATGGAGTTGTAAGAGTGAACCAATTCAAGCAGGAACTAATAATACCGATGATAAAGATAAGGATAAAGAAACAAATTCAGCAGGTTAATATGATAGGTAAAATAGTAAAACAAATTAGTAATGATTATACAGTTAAGGTAGATAATACCCTATATACTTGCAAAGCTAGGGGTAAATTTAAACATGATGGCATTACACCACTTGTTGGTGATAATGCCTTAATTGACCCTGATAATAAATTATTATTGGAAATACTACCAAGAATTAATGAACTTATTAGACCAAGCATAGCTAATGTAGATCAAGCAGTTATTGTTATGAGTAATAAGATACCTGAGTTTTCACTTGATTTACTTGATAAACTATTATGTATTATTGAATATAATAATATTAAACCAATTATTTATGTATCTAAAACTGATTTGTTAAATAGTGAAGAATTAGCTAAGTTAGAATTAATATTAAGTTATTATAGAGATATTGGTTATAAAGTTTATACAGATTTATCAATTAAAGAGGTATTCAAAGATAAAGTAACCGTATTTGTAGGTCAAAGTGGAGCTGGTAAGTCTACATTACTTAATAAACTTGATAGTAATTTATCATTAATTACAGGGGAAGTATCTGCTTCTCTTGGTAGAGGTAAACATACCACTCGTCATGTTGAATTAATAAATACACTAGGCGGACTTATAGCAGATACACCAGGATTTTCTAAAATATCATTTATAGGTATGAGTAAGGAAGATATTAGAGATAATTTTATTGAGTTTAATAAGTATAGAGAAGAGTGTAGGTATAAAGATTGCATGCATGATGCTGAGGATGAATGTGAAATTAAAAAAGAAGTAAATAATTCTAATATATTAATATCTAGATATCAGAATTATTTAAAATATATAAAAGAAGTA
This sequence comes from uncultured Erysipelotrichaceae bacterium, assembly GCA_902779035.1. Taxonomy (GTDB): domain Bacteria; phylum Bacillota_I; class Bacilli_A; order RF39; family UBA660; genus RUG12438. The sequence goes on from CACZAH010000012.1 coordinate 20,674, forward strand.
TCAGGAGGTAGCAAATGATTTCAACATCCATATTGTCTATAAAGGATAACTTAGGGAAAAATTTAAAAAAATTAGATTTAACGTCGACAGATTTTATGCATGTTGATGTTATGGATGGTATATTTGTTAATAATATATCTGTAGCTTATGATGTATATGCGGAATTACTAGATAGTTGTAATACTCCATTAGATGTACACCTAATGGTAAGTGATGTTAAAAAGTATATAGATGATTATCGTGAATTAAAACCAGTGATTATTACATTTCATTATGAAGCTGTTGATAATCATAGAGATGTTATAGATTATATTAGGTCATGTGGTATAAAGGTAGGTATGTCTATTAAACCAAGTACAAAGGTTGAGGAAATACTTGAATTACTTCCATATTTAGATGTAGTACTTGTTATGAGCGTAGAACCTGGCCATGGTGGGCAAGAGTTTATCTATGATAGTCCTGTTAAGATTAATGAACTTGATAAAATTAGAAAAGATGAGAATTACTCTTATTTAATTGAAGTAGATGGCGGGGTAAATGATATTACTTCTAAGTTATGTAATAATGCGGATATATTAGTTGTAGGAAGCTTTATAACTAGTAGTGATAATTATGAAGAACAGATTGAAAAAATAAGAAAAACACTTGATTAATAAATTATTTTATTATATACTAGTGTGCGTTGGAGGTTAATTATGGAAAAAAATAAAAGTTTAAAAGAAGTAGTAATTAAAATAGAAGGTAAGGATTGGGAAGATGCGCTAGATAAGGCATTCAAAAAAGTAAGTAAAGATAAAACAATTGCTGGATTTAGAAAAGGTAAAGCACCTAAAAATATTTATTTAAAACATTATGGTATTGAATCATTATTTTATGAAGCATCTAATATATGTATAGATAAAGCTTATAATAAGATGATAGAAGAAAATAAAAATTTGCAAATTGTATCACAACCAATTTTAGATATTAAATCAGTTGATGAGAAATATATTGAATATGTATTTACTTTAACTTTGAAACCAGAAGTAAAACTTGGTAAATATAAAGGACTAAGTACTAAAAAGGATAAAGTGAAAGTAACTAAAGAAGAAGTTGAGCATGAAATTAAACACATGAGAGAAAACTATAAAGAAATAGTTATTAAAGATGGTAAGATTGAAAATGGTGATATTGCTGTAATTGATTTTGAAGGATTTAAAGATGGTGTAGCATTTGATGGCGGTAAAGGAGAGAATTATTCACTTACTATTGGTTCAAATACATTTATTCCAGGGTTTGAAGATCAGTTAATTGGACATGTTACAGGAGATGAAGTAGATGTTAATGTAACTTTTCCAAGTGATTATCATGTTGATGAACTAAAAGATGCGCCTGTAATATTTAAAGTTAAAATTCATGAGGTTAAACAAACAGTATTACCAGAATTAGATAAAGATTTCTTTGAAGATTTAGGTATGGAAGGAATTGATTCTAAAGAGTCTTTAGAGAAACAAGTAAAAGATAATATTAAAACTCGTAAAGAAAAAGAAGCAGAAGATAAGTATATTGATGAATTACTTAAAGAGATTGCAGATAATACAGAAGTAGATGTTCCTGATACTATGATTAATGATGAGACTACTCATATGGTTGACCACTTTAAGGAACATATTATGATGCAAGGAATTACTATTGAACAGTTCTACTCGCTTACAAATTCATCAGAGGATAAGTTAAAAGAAGAGTACCATGATGAGGCATTAAGAAGAGTTAAGAATAGGTTAATTATTGAGAAAATAATTGAAGAAGAAAAAATAGAAGTATCTGATGAAGAAGTTGATAACAAGTTAGAAGAACTTGCAAAGAAATATAAAATGACTAAAGAAGAAGTTAAGAAAGAATATGATGATAATTTAGATTATATTAGTTTTGACTTAAAGGTTAGAAAAGTATTTGATATAATTAAAGGTGAATAAAAAAGATTCAATCAAGAATCTTTTTTTAGTTTCTATAACGTAGAGAATTGTTTGATATATTAAATATAATGCCTATCATTATCATATAACTAAGTAAACTAGATCCTCCATATGATATAAATGGAAGTGTTATACCTGTAATAGGCATAATGCCTATAGTCATTCCAATATTTTGAAATTGTTGATATATAAGCATACCTATAATTCCTGCAATTATATACTTATTAATATTTTTATTACTATGGATCGCTGTAGTAATTAGTTTGATATCAAAATAAACTATTAATCCAATTAGGAATACTGAACCAACTAGTCCAAAGTTACTAGCAAATACGGCAAATATAAAATCAGTTTGTGGATATGGAAAGTATATTGGTGTATTATTAAATCCGTTGCCAAATATATTTCCTGATGCAATAGCAGTCATTCCATTTTGTAGTTGGTATCCACTACCATTTGACCAATCAAGGAGCCTATCTATTCTAAGAAAGAAAGATGTACCAAATATTTTTATAAATAATTCTTTATTTAAAAAGTATATTGCAAGTAAACTTCCTACTAGTGCAACAATTAATCCGATTACTATTAAGAACCATCTAAATCTGAATCCTGATACAAATAACATTACAAATGTAATAAGTAAATAAATTAATACAACTCCTGTATCTGGTTCTAAGAATGTAAGTAGAGTTGGAATAGCAACAACAATTAGTATTTTTATTAAGAATTTAAATTCTTCTAGTGGAGTAGGCGAATCATTATTATTGTGAAACTTATCTATCATCTTAGCTTCCATAAGTATTAATATTATTTTCATAAATTCACTAGGTTGAAAGTTACCAATACCAGGCAGAACAAACCAACATTTAGCCTCATTAATTGTAGCTCCAAATACTAATACTAGTCCTAGCAATAATACTCCAATAATATACAGTATATTAATATGTCTGGTTATAAAATCATTTCCTATTAACATAATTAGATAAGCAACTACAAATCCAACTCCATACCACATTATCTGCTTAGTATATAAATTTTGCATATCTTTAGGAAGTATTCCTTGAGCACTATATATAGTAACAACGCTTATGATTGCGAATATAATAACAGCAATTAATATTCCCTTATCTACTTTAAATCTTGATATATTATTCATTTAATCACCAATTAATATAATACCTCATTAACTCAATTTATTCAACTGATTTTTGATAATTTTACTTTTTTTTCTGTATATAGTATAATGTATCTGGTGATGTTATGGAGATTATAAAATATATAGTTATTGCATTAATACTTGTAATAGTTGCATTCGCAATCATTAAAGCAAATAAGAAAGATTTTAAGTTTGATGCTAATAAGTTAGTACAAAACCTAGGTGGTAAAGATAATGTATTAAAATATGAAGTAAATAAATCAAGATTTATAGTTACTTTAAAAGATGTAAGTAAAGCTAACAAGGATGCTATTCAAAAGATGGGAGCTAAAGGAATACTTGAAGTTGATAATCAACTTAAAATTATTCTTGGTAGCGATGCCGGAAAGATTATTAAATGTATAAATGACTTAAAATAAGTCATTTTTTGTTCAACTTCGACATCGTTCGACAAATTTCGACAAATAAGTATACTACAATAACTATGGTGATTTGATGAATATCTTTTCTTATACTTTTCCGAGTCTTATATTTATATTGTGCCCTTTATTTATTTATATAGTATTAATAAGTTCTAATAATCATATAACTAGTAATAATAAAGATATTATCTTTGGAACTACTTTACTATCTATAATTTATACAGTCGTAAGTTTTAATTCTACTAATTATCCTATTATTAACTTTTTACTTTTAAATAGTGTAATACTTATTGCTTATTTAAGAGATAGATTATTAATTGGAAATATTATAGCTATATTACTATTAATAATATATTATGATTCATTTAACTTTATTACATTCATGATAGCTCCGTACTTTATTTTATACTTAATATATATATTAAGAAATAAAATTAATATTTCAGATTTTCTATTTATAGATTTATTTCTAATAGTAGATTATTCATTCTTAATATTATGGATGCTTAATTCTAATTATCAAGTATATATAAAGTTAGGATTAATTAATATGATATTATTATTAGTATTTAATTATATTTTAATTCATATTATATATTTACTTTATAACTTGGGAGAAAATATGGTTAAAGATAAAATAAAATATAATAAGATAAAAAAAGATAGTAGAGTTAAAACATCATTATTTAAAATTACCCACGAGATAAAGAATCCTATAGCTGTTATTAAAGCCTATTTAGATATGCTAGATACTAAAGATAAGAAAAAAGTCGAGAAGTATATTCCAATAATTAAATCAGAAATAGATAGATTACTTAATTTACTTGAAGACTTTCTTCTAGTTAATAAAGCAAATATATCGTTTGATATTATGGATATAAATATGCTAATAGATGATATTCTCAGTAGAGAACTACCAATAATTAAATCAAACAAAATTAAGTTTGATGCATATTTAATAGATGATGAGATTTATATTAATGGAGATTATAATAGACTTGCACAAGTATTAATTAATATTATAAAAAATAGTATCGAAGCTATGGAGAATAGAGATTACAAATTATTAACAATAAAAGAAGTAATAAAAGGTAGTAATGTAAATATAATTATTAGTGATAGTGGAGTAGGAATTAGTAAAAGAATAATGAATATGATAAAAGAACCTTTTTATACTACTAAGAATAGAGGTACAGGACTTGGTGTATCATTATCAGATGAAATAATAAAAGCACACACTGGTACGCTAGTTTATGAATCAAAGGAAAATATAGGAACAAAAGTAACAATTAAATTACCATTACTAGAGGAGGAGAAAATATGAAAGAAAAATGTATACCGTTTTATTTAGACAATAATAGTTGTAATTTACCCTTTTATTTAATTAAAGATTCTAAAGGAAATGATGTTATTTATATTAATGATACTAATATGATTTATACTAATACTAGAAATAATGATATAGATAGACAACTTACCTTATTTACTAAATGTTTTAATCATGGAATATGTTCAATATATAAAGTAAATGAGAATGTATCTATAGTTAAACAGTTTATAAAAAATGATATTACTTGGTATATAAGTAATAAAGATGATTATATTAAAATATATGAAGATAAATATGATCACTTAGAAGGTGTTAATATTCATTTTAATTCTAAGTATTTATGTTTAACTTCATATGAATATGGTGAAGCTATGCCTGATGTAGTAGCTGGATATGATTTAACAAGTAATAAGTTACTTGATTGTAATGATTATAATACATCTAGTAATTTATATAAATCATTAGTAGAACTTAGAAGATGTAGATTTGATGTAATTATATCTATTCTAAAAGGTGAAATACTCACTAAAGATAATGATAGATTATTTAGATTCATGAGTTTTATCTTAGATAAGAAGATAGATAATAATAATTATAAAGATTATATTAGTATTGTTAAAAATTATGTATTAGAAAAATATCCTAATTTATTAGAACTTGATATAAGTGATATAGATAATCTTGAAGATAAAAGTAAAGAGTATGGTATAAATCACTTCTATTTCAATAGAATAGATAAGAATATAGAAGATTTAAAATATGTAAAAGGTAAAGAAAAAACAAGAAAGTTTCAACTTAAATAGTTGATTTTTTTAGTATACTTAGTTGGGGCTATATAGTAATTTTCTTGGATATATGGTACAATATATGTGAAAGAGAGCTGATTTATCATGAAAATGTTGCCAATTGGAAGAGATAATTTTAAAGATATTATGGACAATGATTTATATTATGTAGATAAGACTAATATAATAGAAGAGATACTATATAATAAAAATTATGTATCATTATTTCCACGCCCTAGAAGATTTGGAAAAAGTTTATTTATATCAATGATAGATAACTTCTTTAATATTGAGTATAAAGATATAAATAAGAATTTATTTGATGGTTTAAAGATAAGTAAGAGCGAATATTATAGTAGATTATCTTCTAATCCAGTTATCAAACTTGATTTTAAAAATTTAAAACAAGATAATTATGAGGATATGTATGAATCTTATAAAGGAATGATTAGAAAGTTATATTCTGATAAAAGATATTTGTTGGAAATATTAAATGATGATGAAAAAGATTTATATAATAGTTTTTTATATGAAAATGCCAATAAGGATAGATATCAAAAAGCAGTTTATACACTAACTGAAATGCTATGTAAGTATTATGGCAAAAAGACCATTATTTTAATTGATGAATATGATGTACCAATTCAACAAGGATATTTAGAAGGATTTTATAAAGATATAGTATCATTCATAAGAGAAGTATTTTCCTCTTCTCTAAAGGGAAATGAATATGTTGAATTTGCCATAATGACAGGAGTACTTAGAGTAAGTAAGGAATCATTATTTAGTGATTTAAATAATGTTAAAGTATATAGTATTATGGATGATGCTTTTAATGAAGCCTTCGGTTTTAATACAAAAGAAACAGAAGAAATACTCTCGTACTATGATTTAGAGTTAAATGAAGATGTTAAGAATATGTATGATGGTTATAACTTTAATGGAACAGAAATATATAATCCTTGGAGTATAATAAATTACTGTGCAGATAAAAAGTTAAAACCATATTGGACTAATACATCTGGCAATAGTTTGGTATTAAAATGTATAAAAGGATGTACTGAGGATATAAAGATAGTATTTGAAAAACTATTATTAGGTGAGGGAGTAGAATTTATATATAATGAGAAAGTAACATACTTAGATTATAATGATTTAAAATCACTTAATAATATTTTAAACTTATTTGAATTTGGAGATATCTACTTAACAGTTAAACTACCAAATGGAGAAACTAGAGGTCTATTTAGAAATATAATATTAGAAATATTAAATGATGATTATAAAATTGATACTTTTTTAATAAGACAATTTTGTTTAGGCATATTAAATAATGATAAAGAATTAATTCAGTTTACATTAAATAGAATATTACCTAATATATCATATATGGATTCTAGTGAGTCATTCTATCATGGATATTTACTTGGATTATTCTCTATGTTTTTAAATAATAAAAGATTTATAGTAAGGTCAAATAGAGAGTCAGGACTAGGTAGATTTGATTTAATGATTAAGGCTACTGACAATAGTGTAGGTATGATAATTGAGTTAAAAATAACCGACTATGATATGGATGAAGTTGCTCTTAAAGCATTAGAACAGATTAATAGTAAGAAGTATAAACAAGAATTAATAGATTCTAAAGTAGATAAGATATATGAATATGCAATTGCGATAGGAAGAAAAGAATGTAGTGTAAAATAAATGTAAAAATTTCAATGAATTTGTAATTTTTCGCAAATCACCATTGATTTTTTTTTTTTTTTTTTTT
>CACZAH010000013.1 GCA_902779035.1 uncultured Erysipelotrichaceae bacterium
TATGATAAGGCAACTTCCTGCGGAATTGGTGGGATGACCATACAAGGGGCAACTACGCTCTTTTTAGTAAATATGAAAAGAATATTTAAATTAGAAGATGAAAAAACAAGAAAATAGGATAATCAATTCTATTGTTTTCCTAATTATTCTATATGTAGTAACAAAAAATCGATATAGCAATCAAATGGTTAACAATATCGATTTTCATTATTAGACTTTTTCAGCAGCCTCAATGACTATATTTTACGTTTTTTCTTCTTATTTTTTATACAATGTCGAAATTTAACAATTTTATTCTATTTTACTGTTTATTTATTAACAATTCTACATGATTATAATCACCAAAAATAAGCTAGAAGCATTTATCAAAGTATAAAGGAATAACCTCAGCTTCATCCAACTCACCAGTATATATACTTATATATTCCCCTTTCTAAAAGGGACTAAACAAATTTCTTATAAAACATATAGGTGAAAAAAGAAAAGATAAGCATTACACTTACCTTAAATGATATTAATAATTTATCCGTATAAGAACTCTCCTGTACCTTGATTGTAGTAGCACTCCTTACTCACTTTATCAAATAAACAAGGTCTACTAGTTGAATCTATAACTGGGATATAGTCACGAACTAAATTAGCATTATCATATATCTTGGTATAATATAAATTAGCATATGATGGGAACCTTCCATAAGATGCGTCAAAAATTGTAAAATTTGTATTTATGACTGTTCCAAACTGTTTGGTATTTCCAAACTCATCAGTTACATTTATAGTACTATATATGTATTCTAATGTAAAAACACGTTTGTCACTATAGCTATTATCAAAATTTTGTCCATCAATTCTAATTGTTCCGTCAGAAGACAACCCAAACCAACCTAAAGTTCCACTATTGCAATTAATTAATACTTGAGATTTACTTGCAATTTTATTAAATTTAAATGAAATTTCTATTTTTGCATTTGTTGATAAAATTCCAGTATCTATATACTGTGTTCCTGTGCTCTCTAAATAATTAACCATTGTATATTTATTATTTTGATTATCCCAATAATTACCAACATCCACAATCGTACTATCCGTATTAAAATGTTTAACTAACTTAATAGAATAATCCTTATTATTTACTGTAATAGGTATATTTAAAATAAAATATCCATTATAGCTTGTACTAGACATAGTATCATAGTGTTCTGTAATATTAGGTGATTCTACTTTCATATCATCAGTTATTTCAAATGTATAATTATTAAATGTAATAGTCTTATCAGTAATACTATATACTAACTTATCACTTGTTGAATCACTATATGTAAATAAGTAACACTTATCTCCATCACTGCATGTAGTAAGACTAGTAAGCTCTTTTTCTTTTAATCTTTTATTTATATTATAAGATAGATTATCTTTTTCAACTAATGTATTAGTCATTGCACTCACTCTAGATAAATTATCTTTCATTATAAGTATTATATTAAATAATATAATCATAATAACTGATGCTAAAGTAAATGATGTAATAAGTTCTATAGTTGTAAAACCTTTCTTATTCATGAAATCATCCTTTCCTAAATATACATTTACTTAAATAATTATCTTACTATCCATAGAGGAACTCTCCTGTACCTTGATTGTAGTAGCACTCCTTCCCTACTTTATCAAACAAGCATGGTCTACTAGATGAGTCTATAACTGGGATATAGTCACGAACTAGATTTTCGCTATCATATAGTTTGCTATTGTATATTCTTGAAATACAGTATGCTTCAATACCAGTATTAGTGTTTCTAGCACCAATATATAAATTTAGATTTGTAGAGAAATTTTGAAATACAAACGAAGCAACTTTATTATTATCTATGTATCCTCCAGTATCAGAAATTTCAAATGTATGGAGTTTGTTATCACTAAGAATATTAGTCGTAATTCCAGTGCTTCCATATCTAAAAAACCATTTAGATTGGTATATGCCTATTGCTAAATCGTACATTCCATTTCTATTTAATGAACCATTAGTTTGAAAAGTATTTGATAGAAAAACTTGATCAATTATCATTCTACTATTTCCATTTGGTATAACTCCTGTATCAATATACTGTGTTCCTGTACTTTCCAAGTATTCAACACGTTTATACTTATTTCCTTCTGAATCATATACACTATCATCAAAATTGACCGTAATAGTCGCACACTCACCATTATTAAACTCAGCTATTATTCTATAGTTATCACTTTTATTATCTATTTTTTTAATCATGTTTTTTAATGTCTTAGATAAACTTGATGTATCTACATTATTTATATCTGCTTTAGTTAGTACTAATGTTTTAATATCTAAATTAGTAAGTAAATCTACTTGATTATCTAAATATTCAATATTAGTATAAGTATCATCATTTTTATCCATAATAATTATATCATCATCATTAATTTTATCAATAATTAATGTAGCATCAATTGAGTTAACATACTCCTTAATACTATCTAATTTATATAAATTATCTACATCATTATAAGTAAATGACTCATCATATTTACTTTCTACTTTATTAAACTGAATGAATACATACATTAATATAGTCGCAATTATAGTAGATACAATTAATGTCTCTACAAGCGCAAAAGCTTTAGAATTTTTCATAATTATCATTTCCTTCTTGCATTATTACTAGATATATTATATAATATATTTAGGCTAAAATCTAGTGAAATAGAATAAAAAAGGTGATAAAATGTTAAAAGTATTTGATTTTGAGAAGACGCCAATTGTGGATATAGTAAATGAAATCTTAGTAGATGCATCATCTCGCGGGGCGTCTGATATTCACTTTGATCCTAAGGATAATATGCTCCAGATTAGAATTAGAATTGATGGAGAGTTAGTTGATTATGCAACTGTACCAGAAGAATATATTAAAAACTTAATTACTAGAATTAAGATTATATCTGGCATGAATATTACTGAATCTAGACTTCCACAAGACGGCGCGATTAAAGGTGTTGTTAAAGATATTGAACTAGACTTACGTGTTTCTTCTATTAACACTAATAAAGGAGAAAAAATTGTTATACGTATACTTGACTATGCACTTAGTTTAAATGGTATAGAACAACTTGGTTTTACAGATTATAACTATAAACGTGTAATTGAAATGATTAGTAAACCTAATGGAATAATATTAGTTACTGGTGCGACTGGTACTGGTAAAACTACTACTGTATACTCAATGTTACAAAGACTAAGTAATGATACTACTAATATTATGTCAATTGAAGATCCAGTTGAAATGGATTTAGAGAATGTAAACCAGATACAAGTTAATGCAGATATTGGTTTAACATTCGCAACTGCTTTGCGTTCTATCTTAAGACAAGACCCTAATATAATAATGATAGGAGAAATAAGAGATAGTGAAACTGCTACAATTGCCATTCGTGCATCAGTAACAGGTCACTTAGTATTGTCTACTCTACATACCAATGATTCTCTATCTACTATTGAACGTCTTCTTGATATGGATGTAGAAAAATATTTACTTGCTGAAGCCCTTGAAGGAATTATATCTCAAAGACTTGCACGAAGATTATGTCCACATTGTAAGAAGTTAAGAAAAACTACTACTTATGAAAAAGACTTAATTAAGAAAACTCTTAATATAGATGTAGATGAAATATATGAAGCTGTTGGTTGTGAACACTGTAATCGTGGTTATAAGGGTAGAATTGCTTTTCAAGAAGTACTTACAATTGATCAAAAAATACAAGATGCACTTAGTATGAATATAAGAAAAGATAAATTAAGAAATCTTGTATATAATGATTCAGTTATTACTCTACTTCAAGATGGTATGATTAAGGTTGTTAGAGGAGATACTACAATTGAAGAGTTATTAAGGCTTGTTGAATTTGACGATGAATCTATTATTACATTTAATTTATCAAAAGATATTCTTGATAGTGAACTTAATAATGTAATAGAATATCAAGATACTATAAAAGATATAAATACTAGTGATGATATAGATAACAATACAATGGATGATATAGTCGAAGACGAAATAATTGTTCCAGAAACTAGTGATGTTGTAATTGATTCTATTGAAGATAATGAAGATGACAATATAGATGTCGATAACACAGATATTAATAATATGGATGTTTTAGATAACGATGAAGAGTTTATCAATAAAATTGATGAGGTTATTACTGAAAAAGAAGAAAAGAAAAAGTCTAGACTATTTGGAAGAAAGAAAGATAAGAAGAAAAAAGAGAAATCTTCTACTGAAGAGCAAGATGAAATTATTGATGAGAATGATATAAATGATGACATAGAGGATAATACTACTGAGAACATTGAAATAAATGAAGAGTCTGAAACTGAAAATGATTTAGATAATATGGATTCTTTAGATAATGATCAAGAATTTACTGATAAGATTGATGAGGTTATTACTGAAGAAAACAATAATGATGTTGATAATAAGTTTGATGAAGATAATATAGAAACTATTACTAACGATGATGATATTATAACTGATGATACTTTAACTATCGAGGTAAATCAAGATATAAATAAAAACGAAGAAGATTCTTTAAACAAACCTAAGAAGAAAAAGAAAAAGAGAAAAAAGAAAAACAAAACTAAGGATAAAGAAGTTCAAGAAGAGTTTGAAGATACTATTGTTGATGGAAATAATTCAAATGAGTTAATAGAAGACAATTCTAACCTTGAATTAGAAAAAGATACTATTAAAGAATCTCAAAAATTAGAAATACCTGATGAAAATTCAGATGATAATATCGTTAATGATGATAGTACTTTTATTACTAAGATTGAAAGCTTAGTTAAAGGAAAAAGAAAGAAAGAAAAACAAGATATTGATATAATTGATGAAATTACTGATGAGTCTAATATTACAGATGCAAATCCAAGTAATGAACCTACTCAAGACGAAATAACGGATAATGAAATAGCTGAATTAGAGGAAGCGATTGATTCAATTAAGATTAATAATGATAAAGTAGTAGAAGAAAATGAAGATAATACTAATAATGAGATGTTAGAAAATACTATTAAGATATCAGTAAACGATGAAGATAACACTGATAATGAAATAAGCGTATCAGAGGTTAAAACAGTTAATATGGCTCCTATTGATAATGATGCAATGGAACCTCTTGATTATAATACTAGTTTTATTGATAAAATATATGATAGTATTAATACTAGTGAAAAAAGAATTATTGAGAAAGATAATATCGATTACGAAAAGATTGAAAGACTTGAAGATATTCAAGATGAAATTGGTAGTAGAGTTTCTAGAATGTTAAATAAAAAAAGATATAGAAAAAAGAAATCCGAGTGATTTCTTTTTTATGAGTATTTTTACGGTGCGAGAAAACTGAATTTTGGAATATTTCTTAATATACTAAATACTATTCCAATTATAATTAATACATATATAATCTTATTATTAATAGTTATAAAACTTCTTTTTATTAAACAAATAATTAAATATATTACAAATAATATAAGTAAACTAAATACATAAGCATTGTATGAAATAGCTTTATAAATATTAAAATGAAATAAAGCATCAATCATTCTAGTTACTCCACATCCAGGACAATACAATTTAGTTATCTTATTAAATAAACAAGGTATAGATATATTTAAATAATACATACTAATTACAATTAAAAAGAATGTAATTAGTATAATACACTCTTTAATATTTTTATGCTTCAACATTTTCAATTTGTTTATTAATACTATTTTGAATTAATGCAGTAGAAACTATACCTAATCCAATAAACTGTAATACTAAGTATAAAACTGAATTATCTGATGCATAATCAACTTTTTCTCTTTCAACAATATACATAGATTTACCCATTTGATATACCCAATAATATCCATAAATTCCACAAGTAACTAGTGTTAGTAAAAATGCAGTTCCTCCTGATGTATTATATACTTTACCTTTAGAAATTCTTACTACATCATCAGTAATAGAAATAAACCAATAAATACCATAAATACCAAGTGTAACTATAGATAATAATATACAAATACCAATACTTCTTTGCTTCATAAAACACTCCTTTCATTATCAATTTATCATGAATTACATATTATGTCAAATTAATTTTATAAAAATATTTATCTTACTGAATAATATGTAATATGAATAAATTTATTAAATCAACTATTATATTAATTATTGGTGGATTTATTACTAAAATACTAGGTATGATTATTAAAATAGTAATAACTCGTATGATTAAAAGTACAGGATACGGTCTTTATGCATTAATACTTCCTACTATGATGCTTTTAATATCTATTTCACAGCTAGGCTTACCTACTGCTTTAAATGTATTAATAGCTAAGAATAAAGATACTAAAAAACTAATTACTGCATCATTAATAATATCTTTATCAATAGATATTATAATAGCTATATTTTTACTTTTATCATCTAAATATATTAGTACCACTCTACTTAAAGAACCTAAAGTATATTTAGGACTATTAGGAATAGGATTAATACTACCTTTTATAAGTATTTCTAATATACTAAGAAGTTATTACTTTGCTAGAGAAAGAATGTTACCACATGTTATTACTAATATATTAGAAGATGTAGTAAAACTAATATTAATTATATTATTCCTACCCTACTTTATTAATAAAGGAATTACTTATGCAATATTCTTTATAGTTATTACAAATATATTTAGTGAACTAACATCTATTATTGGATTTATGATATTACTACCTAAGTTTACATATACAAAAAAAGATATTAAACCAAATAGAAGTATAATTAAAAATCTACTTAATATAGCCCTACCTACTACAGGTAGTAGAATAGTAGGATCTATTGGATACTTTCTAGAACCAATAATAATTACTACAGTTCTTTATAAAGTAGGACTTACTAATAATTATATTGTAACGGAATATGGAGTAATAAACGGATATGTATTACCTTTAATACTACTACCATCATTCTTTACCATGGCATTATCTCAAGCACTAATCCCTAATGTAAGTAAGAATTATTCATTAAAGAAATATAACTTAGTAGAAAGAAAGATAAAACAAGCAATTATTGCATCACTTATTATAGGTATACCTTGTACTATTATATTTACCCTTATTCCAGAAGTACCACTTAAATTTATATATAACACAAATGAAGGTATTAACTATATTAAATTCCTAGCACCTATCTGCCTACTACACTATATTCAAGCACCTATCGCATCATCCTTACAAGCCATGAACCAAGCAAAGATATCATTTAGAGGTACATTATACGGTACAATTATAAGAACAATATTACTATTCATATTATCCTTTAAACTAGGTATGTGGGCTCTAATTATATCTACAAGTATAAATATATTATTTGTTACAGTATATGATTATATCAATGTTAAAAAGGTATTAAAAAAAGCTACATAGTATTATGTAACTTTATAAACTTAACTGATAAGGACTTTGTTCCGTTCCTTCACCTGAATCTATTTTGATATTAGATACTAGATACAGACTTGGACGAACGCCATAAGAACCGTTCGAATTGTAGTAGTGGACATTGCCCAAAACGAACAGAGTGAACGCTTCATACGAGTCGCCCGAACCAGGCGACAAAAGCCTCTGGTAAGAATTACTATTAGTATTGTATATCCAGCCTTGTGTTGGTGTTCCTCCTTTATTAGTTTGACAACTATATCCATCTGTATAACAAGTATTATCTACTCCTAATGCATAGGTATATGTATAATCACTTGGATACATTAACGCTATTTTTCCATTCCATGATATACTTCTTCCACTATATACTGTTGTTCCACGCTCCCAAGCATACATATCTGGTGTTGATCCAAAATGTGTTGTTGAATCATATGCTCTTCCACCTAAATAATATTTAGTATCTGCAATCATACTCTTACTTGTAGCTTCTATTCCATTATAATAATCTCCATTTAAATATGTATTTAGTGTTGCAGTTGACCATTCATTTTCACCATTTGAATCCCATTTCATATCACTTGATAGTTTCCCATTTCTTACTATCTTTATTCTTTGTTCTGTATTACCATTTCCATCTTCTACTGTAAACACACCAATAATTCTCCATAATTCATTGTTAAATGTTACATAGTTATTTGGATTAGATCCTATGTATCTATAATCAGTTAAAGCTCCAGTTTGTTCTGTTGCCGGATGTTCAAATGTATACATTTCAGAAGTATTTCCATCTGTATAATTTGTTACAGTTACTGGATTTGCTTTTGCAAGTAAATCATTTACTGCACTAGGTGGTTCTACTATACTACCATAATGATAATATCCATCTTCATTATCACTTGTTACATCTACATTGTTTACTTTACATTTAGTCATGTAAATAGTTCCATCATAGTTAACTGTAACTTCACATGCTACTGGTTTACCTTTGTAATCTATTGTTAAAGTTGTATAATCTTCTACTGGATTACCATTTGTATTAAAGTATGCAACTGATGCAGTTTTTAGTGCTAATCCATACATATCTACATACTCTTCATTTGTTAAATCTCTCGTACCATAATGATACCATCCATCTTCAGTAGATGAATCTTTTACATCTATGTTATTTACTTTACACTCAGATAAGTATAATCCTCCATTTTCTTTCATAGCCATTACATTACATACTACATTAGAACCACTATATTCTATTTGTAGATTTGGTAACTGTTCGTTTGTTGGAAATGTACCTGTATCTAGTAAATATGATGCAATAGCTAACTCTACACTTCTTCCATATGCATCTACACTTCTTTTTCTCGCACTTATTTTAGCTTTTCTAATTATAGACATTACCAGTGGTGTTACGATAAGTGCGATTATTGCCATAATTACAAGTACTGCAATTAATTCAATCAACGTAAAACCACGTTTTCTTCTAATCTTTATCATTTCTTCACTACCTTTCTAAATTTATTAGAACACAGATTAGTCGCAATGTACACTATTAGTGTGTACGGAATTTTAGTATATATTCACATTATCTCGCCTCACCTTACCTTCTAGCACCATTATACTAAAAAAAAAAAAAAAAAAAAAAAAAAAAAAACACATTTATTGAAATTTTTACATTTATTTTACACTACATTATTTATTACCTAACCAAATTTCAAAAAATCTAGCACTTAAATAGTGCTAGATTATATAAAACTAGACTTCTTTCTTGTAATACTTATTCCATCTCCAATGGAGATAAACTCTGTATCGAATTCTTCATTATTTTTTAAGAAATCTATATAATTTTGTATTTTTTTTACTAATTGTTTTGTATTTCTACTACAATTAGTACTATCTTTAACTAATCCATGAAAACTTAGATTATCAGTAATAATAACTCCATTATCATTTAAGTTATGTTTGAACTTTTCAAAGAATTTAATATACTGTGATTTAGCTGCATCTATAAATATTAAATCATATTTATCATTTAGTTCAACATCTAAAGCATCAGAATATATTACATTGATTCGATTATCTAGATTAAATGCTTTAATATTTTTAATTGCTTCATTATACATATTACTATCACGTTCTATAGTAGTTACTTTAATATCATTATTAACTTGTGCCATTCTAATACTAGAATAACCTATTGCAGTACCTATTTCTAAGATATTTTTTATATTATTATTTTTAATATATTCAAGTAAAAACTCTATTCCGTCTTTTAACATGATTGGAACATGAAAAACTCTAGCATATTCTTCTAAATCACTTATTCGTATGTGTACCATAAACCCGCCTCGATTAATTCATTACGTTTTGCGATATGTTCTTTATCTGTCTTTGTAAAGTATGTTTGTCCATTCTTATCTGCAACAAAGAAATAATAATCTGATTCTGTTGGGTGTATTACTGCATCAATGCTATCAATACTTGGATTACATATTGGACCTATTGGTAATTTACCAGCCATAGATGGAACTCTAGTATTATAAGGATTAGCATCATTTAACTCTATTGTAGTAAGATCACGCTCACTAAGTGCAACTCCTGCTCCATAATATGCCGTAACATCACTACCTAAGTTCCAATTATTATTAAGTCTATTATAAAATACTCCAGCAATTCCTTTTCTATCAGAGCCCTCAGTACCTTCAAGTTCAACAATAGATGCAAGTGTTAGTAACTGATGAGGTGTATATTTACTAGATTCAATATCTTTCTTATACTTAGATAAGTTCTTATCCATTTCATCTAACATAACTTTAAATATTTCCTTTACTTTTAAATCTTTTCTAAAGTTATATGTATTAGGTGCGAGATATCCTTCAAGTGAATAGTATATATCATCACTTAGTATCTCATCCCCAATAAACCAATACTTTTTAACTAAAGATTGTAAGTAGTCTTTATCCTTTAATACCTCTTTAACATCATCCTCACTATTATCAGTATTCTTAACAATCTCATCAATTATATAACGCATATCTTTACCCTCTTTAAAGGTAACAGATACACCATTTAAATCATGTTTAATATCTCCTGATAATGCTTCTACTATTTTTTTAACTCCCATATTTTTATTAAGTTGGTATACACCAGCTTTAATATTTCTAGGTTTATGTAGTTTAAGATATAACTTATAACTGAAGCCTGACTTAATAAGTTTCTTCTTTACTAAATCATTAGTTACTGTATAAAAGTTACTTCCTTCTTTAACAGAAAAATTAACATTCTCACTTTTATTACTAACAGGTCCTAATGATACATGATAATAAACTACCCAAATACCTAAAAAAGAAATAACAAATGTAATAACACTAGTTATAATAAAAAGAAAACGTTTCATAATTATTAATACTATTTATTACCTTCATTATTTGCTTCAGATTGAATTTCTTCTAATATAGTTTCAATTATCTTCCATTCTTTATCAGTTTCAATAGGTAATAATTTAGTCTCTGCTTCATTTGGATTATAAATAGATGCATATACTTTAGTATTACCTTCTTCATCAGTTGTATTATCAGTATAAACTATATAATTCTTCTTAGTTTCCTCTGATTCAAATGTAAATAATACCTCACATTCTACTTCTTTTCCCTCATCATTCATTACCTTAAAAGTCATTACTTCTTCACTATTTTGCATATTTCTCACCTTTCCTATCTAAATACGTTTGTAAAATAATGGTTGCAGCTAGTGCATCAATTCTCTTTTTACGCTTTTTACGTGACAGATTACCTTCTAACATATAGTTTGTAGCTTCTACTGTAGTTAGTCTTTCATCTTGCATAATAACGTTAATATTAAACCAAGCTTCTAGCGCACTTTTGTATTCTAATGTTGCTTCTGCTCTAAAGCCAATACTATTATTCATATTCTTAGGTAATCCTAAAACAATATCAGTAATGTTATATTCTTTAATAATACTTTCTAACTCATCTTTAGTATAGTTATAGTCCTCACTATCAAATCTTATAATAGTTAGACTACTTGCAATAGTATTAGTTAAATCACTAACAGCTACTCCTAATGTTTTAGTACCTAAATCAAGTCCTAAATACCTTTTCATCTGTTTAAATATTTCTTAACAAGTACTTCTAGTATCTCAGATCTTTCGAACTTAGTAAGCTTATTTCTGGCTTCTTTATGACTAGAGATATACCCTGGATCTCCACTCATTAAATAACCAACAATCTGATTAATTGAATTATAGCCACGTTCATCAAGTATGTCGGCAACCTCTTTAATTGTAGTTGCTATAAGTTCACTTTGAAACTCATTTGCGTCATAAATTTTTGTCTGATCCATTTTATCCCCTCCTATGAATACAATTTAATTTTAACATATATGACAATTTTTGTAAATACATTATTTTCAATTATATAATATGATGTTTAGTGAGTATTGAGTTTGTATTCGCACAAATCTTTACTTTTATAAATTTATATATTATAATGAAATTGCAGGAGGTAATTATGGAAAATATTGATTGGAATGCTTATTTTAAAGGGGATAACAAGGATTATGATACTAAATATTTACGTACAATATTAGAAAGTCTTTTAGATAATTCAATTGAAGATATTAGAAAAAACGTTAATAATTGCGATATCAAAGTAACTGAAGAGAAAATTAAAGAGTATCTAAATAGTAAATTAGAAGAAGAAAATCCAGAATTAAAGAAAAGAAGAGAAACTTCTAAAAAAAGAAATTGGATTAATTTATCAGAATGTACGCAGAAAGATATTGAAGAATCATCTCAAAACTTTATGGATGAACTAGATATGGTAAGATATACATATGAACCTTATACATTTTTTTATTACAGTCACTATATTATGATATTAAAAAGTAAAATTAATAAATTACTATATGTGATTGATGGAATATCTAGTAATAATGCATCTAAAATTGAAGAAGAGCTTAATAATCTTGATATTAATATAATAGATAATAAGATACTTAAATCTGATATTATAAGATTAATTATACCAACTATATATAATATTGAGACTCTTAAAAGTAAAACAAATGAAGCAAACAACTTAGATACATATTTGACAAATAAACTATCTAAACATTATTTACTTAAAAGAGATATTTCTGAATATGAAATATATCCAAGTAAAAGTATTATAATGAATAATTTAGAATATGAGGGTATTCCTGGATATGTTAAATTAACTGAAAAGCAGAAAAAGAAACTTTTGGAAGAAAGAAGAAAGAATATTAAATATATAGCAAGTTTACAACTAGATTAAGATTATGAGTATTACTTATAATCTTTTTTATATATCATGAAGTGTCTCATTTACTGAACAAGAGATAAGTGTAGATAGTCTGTCTATTACAAAGTCTATCTCTTTTGGTGTAACCATTAAGTTATATCCGATAGGATTTAATACTTCATTAATAAGTATTTTAACCTCATCACTATTAAGTTTACCAATAAGGCCAAATAAATCTTCTTTATCTTTAGTATTAATAACTATATTCTTATTTAGATAATTTACATTATTAAATGTTAGTTTACTCTTAGGATTCTTACTATACTCTTTATTAAATGCATAATGTTTATACATATAATTAATAGTATCTGCAACTATTACAGAAGCATCAACTACAGTAGGAACACCTATAGCTATAACAGGTATTCCAATAGTAGACTTACTTATCTCTTTTCTAGCATTACCTATCCCACTACCTGGATGTATTCCTGTATCAGTCATTTGTATAGTTTTATTTACTCTATCAATAGATCCACTAGCAAGGGCATCTACGGCAATTATAAAATTAGGTTTTATCTTTTTTACAATAGATTCTACTATATCGCTAGTTTCAATACCAGTATTAGCTGATACTCCAGGTGAGATTACTGATACTACACGGTACTTACTATCTAAATCTCCTAAATCATAGATATGCTTTGTTACTATTATATCTTTAGATACCTTAGGTCCTAGACTATCTGGTGTAGATTTAGCATTTCCAAGTCCAATAAAAAGACAAGTATCACTATCTTTTATATTCATTTTACACATTAAACTATTAAGTTCCAACTTTACTACATTTTTAACTTTATTATAATTAGTAGTATCTGTTACATCATCAAACTCAATAGTTATATAGCTACCTTCCTTCTTATTTAGACTATTCTTCTTCTCTAATTTAACATCAGTAATACTTACTCCATCTACATTTCTAATTACTTGTTTTACTCCATCTAGACTACTTATTTTATCAATTACATCAATAGCTAAGTCAGTATGAATATCAATATTACTTAAATTTATTTCATGTTTCATTATATCACCAATAATATTTTTAACAATTTTTGTAATTTTATTTGATTTTTATTAGGATATTTGCTAAAATATGTTTATGTGCGAAAGGAGGATAATATGCCAAATTTAAAGAATGCTAAAAAGAAGGTTTTAGTTATTAAGAAAAAAGAAGAAGAAAATAATAAATTCGCAGCTACTATGAAAAATTCTATTAAAAAAGTAGACCGTGCAGTTGCATCTAAAGATAAAGAAAACGCTGAAGGTGCATTAAAGGTTGCAATTAAGGCTATTGATAAAGCTACATCTAAAGGAGCTACTAAAAAGAATACTGCTGCAAGAGCTAAATCAAGATTAACTAAGAAAGTTAATTCTATGGAATAAAATATGAAGTATTTTTTAGAGTAATTTACTTCATTTTTTTTTACTTTTCTGATATAATTTTACTAGGTGATTAAATGAAAAGGATTATTTCATATTTAATTATGATTTTAGTTATTGCTTTAGTATTTATATATAGAGAAGATATAACTAATTATGTAACTAATAATATTATTAAGCAAGAAAAAGTAGAAGATTTAAAATATAATGATTATGCTAAAAAAAAGGATTATAAATTTGTAGCTATATCAAGTGATTTGAAAATTCATAAAAAAGATGATATTAAAAGCATCTTTTATACAGTACTTGATAGTGGCACTGATGAGTATAATATATATTGTGATACTAAGTATAAAACATGTACTAAGGATGTTGAAGAATTTTTTAATGACAAAGATACTTTATCTGAGATAAATAACTTTGTTCATCCTTATAACTCTTTTAAAAATATAAAGATAAGTGTTACTAACTATGGTAAGATTACTTTAACTATTACTCATATATATAATAATGATGAGATAAGCATTGTTAATGACGAGATAGATAAGTTTATAAAAGAGAATATTAATGATACTATGAATAATAATGAAAAAATAAAACTATTTCATGATTTTATAGTTAATAATACTAAGTTTGATACTGAGATTGAAAATAGTAGTGATAGATTAAACTCTACTTCATATACTGCCTATGGACTACTTATTAATCATAAAGCTATATGTGGTGGTTATACTGATACTATGGCTATATACTTAGATAAATTAAATATACCAAATATTCGAGTATCAACTACTGAGCATGTATGGAATTTAGTAAATATTGATAATTCTTGGTTAAACTTAGATGTTACCTGGGATGATCCAGTTACTTCAAATGGAACAGATATGCTTATGTATGATTATTATTTAATTGATACTAATACACTTCTATCTAAAGATACTACCCAGCATAATTTTAATAAAGATATATATTTAGAAGCAAATTAAAACGGCTACTCGCCGTCTTTTTCATGCATTTCTTTTATTTTATTTTCAATATCCATACCGTATTCTATAGAATCATCATAAATAAACTCTAACTTTGGCATATGTCTAATATCTATTCTATCAAATAATTTAGTTCTAATAAAGCCACTTGCTTGATTTAAAGCTTTTAGTGTATCATCTTTCTTACTATCATCAAGAACAGTAAAATATACTTTAGCATAACTTAAATCATTTGTAACTTTTACTGCAGTAATAGTTACAAACTTAATATGTTGATTCTTTACTTCAAATTCTAATACATTACTTATTTCTCTTACAAACGCATGATTAATTTTATTTATTTTATTATTCATAATAACCTTCTTTCTAAATCCATTATATCAGTATTAAGAAAAAAAGTCCATTGGGACTTAAGTAAGGAGTGTGTTAGATGTTATCTCTAACACACTCAGTATAATAAAGATATGTGTTAATAAAATGATATAAACGTGTAATAATTGTGAAACTATATAAAACTACCAATTACTATTGTAATTGCAGCCAGTAATACTCCTGCAGTAAACCCAATTAAACAATACATCATAAGTGATCCCTTAAACTTAGACTCTTTATTTTTCTTTTTATTCTTTTTCATCACTTTCTTCTTAGATTCTACTAATGGTTCAAATTTTTTTTCTCTCTCTTTTAGATTATCTAATGGTTTTGTTTCTTGCGGAATTACCTCTAATTTTACCTCATCTACATTTTTATCATCAAAATACTCTTCTTTAAACAACTTATTTTCTTCTAATTTCTTTTCTTCTTTTATTTTTTCTTGTACTCTTCTTGTTGATTCATAATTTCTCACATTATTTATAACCCAACTAAGTTCTTCTTTAGGACTAATTAATGGATTATCTATATATTCTAGAATATCTTCATACTTAATTGTTTGATTATGATATTTAAACGCACCATATGCGTTAATATCACGTATTATTACATCAATATCTGCAGGTATAATAACCATTTCTATTTTTAAATTCTTTAAAACTACTTCGTTAGTCTTTTTACTTAATTTTGCATAATACAATTTTCTATCTTGTGTCTCTACAAAAAAGTAAGTAAAGTTAATATAACTAATATTATAATTCTTGATCTCTTTAACAATAGTTGTAAGCATCTTCTTCTCATCAGCAGTCATTTCTTTAATTGTATTTATATTATTTTTTAAATCTCTTGTTTCTATAAATTCAAATATATTAGTATTTCTATCTCTACTAATAAAATAATTCTTAACATCATCTATAGTAGTTAACTTATTAAGGTTTTCAATAGTAACTTCAATAGGTGTATCAGTGTAATACTCAACTAAATATAATTTATTAGAATTTTTCTCAACAAAACGAAGATATTTCATGTCCCCTGCAAGTATCAATTCTCTAAAATCTATTAATTCAACACTATTCATAAAAAAACCTCAATTCTATTTTTCTCTGATATAATCGTATCATATTAAGTCGAAAAATACAAGAAAAAAAGTATATTACTTTATATACTCTTCGTCAACACTATTATCAATATCCTTAATTACCTTATCATCTACTTCATCCACAATTTCATCCCAAGGGTCTTCATCTTCCTCAACGGCAATCTTAACTTTTGTCTCTCCTACTATTTCAACTCCTAATTCTTTTTCAATATCAAAATTTATATTACTATCATTTATTGATACTGATGAACAACTAGGCTGTTTTAAAGGTTTTACTATGATATCAGTTTCATCATTTAAATCAGCGTTATCTTTTACTTTAACATTTAAATAATCACTATAATCTATTTTTTTAGTTGCAACCATTGTTTTAGAATCTTTATCATAAGAATACCAAATATTTACATCAAATGAACCATTTACACCAATTTTATTCCCTGTTTTATATCCTTTAAACTTATGATTTATTACCCAGCAACCTAATATTGTAGTGGGACTATTTTCTGCTTCTAGAGTATAATTATCTTTAAAATACTTTTTTCCTTTACCTATAACAGCTTTTGTAACTATTTCTTTATACAATGACATTGTATCACTCCTCAATTTAGTATATGACAAATGCACAATTTTTGTACCAAAAGAAAAAGTAGAAAGCTCTACTTAATATGTTAAACCATAATCTAAGGTATTATTAGATACATTCATTTTTCCACTTATCTCGGTAATAAAGTCAGTAAGTGCTTTATTATTTTCTAATGCATTATTTAATATATCATCACTATTATTAATAAACTGTTCATACTCTACTACATTAGTAGTATCAATATCTTTAAAATTAACTGTATTTGATATTATACTATCAGTTACTAAATCAGCTTTAACAATACCCAAATCAGTACTAATAGTAGTTTTCTTATTATTATCACTACCACTCTCATTAATAGTAAACTTTAAAGAAGTAATACCCGCATCAAAAACTAACTCACTATTATTATTATCAATCTTAATATATCTTAATGCATACTGATTACCAGATTCACTTGTTTTAAATTCAATGCCTTTATATGTTTCTTTTAAACCGGATGTATATATCGTAATTTCTATTGGACTAGCAAGATAAATATTACTATAATTAGTAGTACCAGCTAATTCTTTTACCATAGATTTATCTACTTTTAAATTACTAGATAACACTGTTGCAAATTTATCATTACTTAATAAATTATTAACAAAATTCTTAACTATATCTTTAATATTATCATTAGTTATAGTAAGTGTATAAGCATTATACTTCTTACTTTTACCATTCACATCAATACTTTTACTACTCTTAGTAAAATATTTATTATCAAGCGATGCTTCAAACGCAGTATCTAATGCTTCTTTTATTTCATTCATACTCTTATTATCAGTTACAAATAAGCTATTATACTGTTCTTTTGTTATAGGGAGTTTAATATATTTATCATACATACCAGTTAATTCTAAATATACTGAATCATTTCTACCGTAGATACCAAATCCTAATAAATTATTTCCTTTATAGTTAATAAGTATCTCTTCATCTAACTTATTAGATGAAGCATCTATTTCTATATCAGAACTAACTTTAATATTATTATAAGCATCAAACATATTATCTATTCCAGTACCATTAGCTTGAATATTAAAACTCATATTATTTTTAATAGACTTTTTACTAGAGTTATCATCTTTAAATAGTTCACTAGTTGCACTTTTAAATCCATCTACAAATATTTGTTTAGATGATTTTTTATTGAATACAAATAAGTATAGTAAACATGCAATTACCCCTAATAAAATTATACAAGATATAATAATTAATGGAGTTTTATTACGTTTTTTTACAACCTTATTATCAATATTATTAGTAATATTAGTATTATTCATATTCATATTATTAACCATATTTTGATTATTAATATTAGTTTCATCTATCGGCTTTACACTAGGGCCTACTACATTATTAGAATTTACACTATTCTCATTTACACTAGCCTCCATTACATTATTAGCACTACTCTCTTGAACCATAACCCCACAATTAGTACAAAACTCAGTACCTTCTTTTAATTCTTCTCCACAATTTAAACACTTCATAATTACCTCCTACAATTAAAGTATATCACAAACTTTTGCTTTTTTGTATAATTTCTAAAAAAAAAGTTAAATTTTACTTTTAACTTAATTCCTTATTCTTTCTAGAACTTTTGATACTATCGAATATATCATCTTTATAGAACTTAAATGCAGTAACTCCTAGTATTGCCATTGGAAATGATATAACTATTCCCATTATTCCAAATATTGCACTTCCTGCAAATACTGAGAATATTACTATTAATGGATGTATTGAATTAGTCTTACCATATACATTAGCATTTATTATATAACTATCTACCATAGATAGTACTGTAAACACTATTAATGTTTTTATAAATAATGAAGGGCTTATAACAAACGCAGTTACGGCTGCAACACAGTTATTCATAATACCACCAAAATATGGGATAAGATTTGCAAACCCAGCAAGAAGACCTAACAATAATGCATCAGGGTGTCCTATAATTGAGTATACAATACTATATTCAAATACAGATATTATCATAACTATTACAAGACCACTTAAATATTTTTTCATCTGATGGTCTAGACTTGATACAAATTCATATGTTTTCTTTGTTCTTTTCTTAAAGAAGTTTCTAACATCATCTCTAATTTTATCCATATCAATTAGTAAATATACAAATGCAGCTGCTGCAATACATACTTTAGATAAAATTCCTAGTGATGAGTTTACTAAATGTATTGTACCATTTGATACATATTGTCCAACACTAGCCATAATATTTTTAAATACATCGTTTAAACTACTTTCTAATCCTGATAGATTAACATCTGATCCAAAATCATAATTTGATAACTTATTAATAAATGCAAGAATACTATTAAATAGATTTGATAATTGTCCAACTAGTACTGTTGATACAACATAGATTAAGGCTGCAACTATAAGTGCGAGAGTAAGTACAATTATTGTAACACCTAACCCTTTAGGTATTTTTTTCTTTTGTAAATATTTAAGTATTGGATGAAGCGCATAAGCAAGCGCAAATGCAAATAAGAACGGAAGTATTATATCTACTATCTTATTTACCATACCCATCCATAAATTTCCTGTTTTATAAAGAAAGAATATTGCAAGTATTATTAATGTTAGATTAACTAATTTGTAATTTATTTTCTTTTCCATTTAATCACCACTTTCTATAATTATTGTAACTGGACCGTCATTATTAATAGATACTAACATATCCGCACCAAACATTCCTGTTTCTACTTTAACATGTTCTTTTAATTTATCATTAAATATATCATATAGCTTAGTAGCAACACTTCCATTCATTGCTTTTATATAACTTGGTCTATTACCTTTTTTAGTATCTGCATATAGTGTAAATTGTGAAATACTAAGCACACTACCACCTACATCTAATATTGACTTATTCATTACACCATTATCATCATCAAATATTCTAAGGTTTATAAGTTTCCTTACACAATACTCTATATCTTTAATAGTATCAGTATGAGTAAAACCTACAAGTACTACAAGACCACTACTAATCTTACCTACTACTTTAGAATTTATACTAACACTAGAATTTTTACTCCTTTGTACTATAAGTCTCATTTTATTATCCTTTCAACACCAGTAACACCTTCAATAGTTGATAATGCATTAATATATTTATTAAGTGCTTCTAGATTAGGTACTGATACCTTTAACTCAAATGAATATTTACCATCAATCTTAATATTATTAATACTTTTTAAAGTTAAATTATTATTCTGAGTAATAGATACAATATCTAGTATTAAATCCTTTTTAGCATTAGTATATACCATTATATTAGTAGAGTATTTCTTATCTATTATATCATTCCATCTAACATTTATTAATCTTTCTTTAATATTTGCAACATTAGGACAATTACTCTTATGAATATTAATACCTATTCCTGTTTGAATATATCCTACTATTTCATCTCCAGGTACTGGTGTACAACATTTAGCACGTTTTACTTTAATATCATCAATACCTTCAACAATTATATCTCCTTTATGTTCAGTATCATTATTATCTTTAATAACTTTATTAAGTAATACTTCACTTTTATCATCATCTGTATTAATAACATGACTTACTGATATTTTACCACTACCTATATTAATATATAAATCATTAATATTAGCAAGATGTAAGTCATTTAATATCTTATCTAAGTTATCACCACTAAGCATATCCGATGCACTAATTTTTTTCTTTCTAAACTCTTTAGTTAATATCTCTTCACCCTTTTTAAGGTATTCTGCTTTATCTATTTTATTAAAGTATGCTCTAATCTTATTCTTAGCTTGATTAGTATAAGCAATATCTAACCAGCTTTTAGATGGAGTACTAGTTTTATTAGTATTAATCTTAATTACATCATTATCTTGAAGTATATAATCAAGTGGTACTATTTGTTCATTAACTATCGCACCTACCATAGAGTCCCCTACTTTACTATGTACTCTATATGCAAAATCTATTGGTGTAGAGCCATTAGGTAATTCTATAACATCGCCTTTAGGAGTATACACATAAATAGTATCTTTTAAATCCTCCATCTTAGTATCAATTTCTTCACTATTTTCATCAATCTCCATAATAGATCTAAAGAACTGTAACTTCTCTTCCATACCCTTCATTAAGTTTTTACCTTGTTCTTTATACGACCAGTGAGATGCAATGCCACGTTCTGCTATTTCATCCATTTCATAAGTACGAATCTGTATTTCAAAGAAATTGCCTTCTGGACCAAACACTGTTGTATGAAGTGATTGATACATATTATTCTTTGGCATAGCTATATAGTCTTTGAATCTTTTAGGTACAGGACGATACTTAGAATGAACTAGTCCCATTGCTTGATAACAATCAGGTATAGTATCTACAAATACTCTTAGAGCAAGTAAGTCATATATATCACTAAATCTTTTGCCTTTATCAAGTTTCTTATAAATACTATAGATACTTTTAGCACGCCCTTTTATCTCATGTTTAATTCTATGTTCATTAAGTAAACTAGATACATCTTCCATCATTTCTTCAACAAACTTATTACGTTCATTCTTAGACTTATTAAGTCTCTCTACAATAGAGAAGTATACATCAGGTTTTAAA
Organism: uncultured Erysipelotrichaceae bacterium; assembly: GCA_902779035.1. Lineage (GTDB taxonomy): Bacteria > Bacillota_I > Bacilli_A > RF39 > UBA660 > RUG12438. The sequence goes on from CACZAH010000013.1 coordinate 21,911, forward strand.
TAACGAAGTGATAAATCCTCTAGTTCACTTTTAATCTTATTAATACCCAGTCTATGTGCGATGGGTGTTAAAATCTCAAGTGTTTCTTTCGCATTTTCCTTCTTCTTTGCATCAGATAACATATATATTGTTCGCATATTATGGAGTCTATCAGCAAGTTTTATAAATAATACTCGAACATCTTTAGTAAGTCCTACTAATATTTTTCTATGATTAGCAATTGCTGTTTCATTAGTGCCATTATATTTAAGATTATTTATTTGGGTTATACCTGATACTAAGAGTGCAACCTCACTACCAAATTTATCCTTGATGACTTCTTTTTCTACACCACCTATATTAATAGTATCATGAAGCATTCCTGCAACTAGTGTATCAATATCTGCATTAAGACTAACTAGTATATGTACTACATTAAGTAAATGTGTAATATAATCATCACCAGTTAATCTTTTTTGATTACTATGTACTTTTTTAGCATATTCATAAGCATCTTTTAATCTAGTTATTTCACCTTCATTTAAATAATTAATTTCATTTATAATATCTTCAATTGTAATATTTGGATTATCTTTATTCACGTCAAATCACCCTTATCCAAATTATAACACATCACTAAACTAAAATAAAGAATATCAAAAAATATTCTTTACTAATTAAGTATGTTATTCTTATCATCAACTTCTCTTTTTATAATTTGATCAGGAAATCTATCTAAAATATTTTTAGCCTCATAGAACAAACTGTCCCTAAATGTAAAGTATTTTTTATCCTTGCTTTTTAACGCTTCAAATTCACCTATCAAAATCATACTCGGGTCAGTTATTTCATTTTTATCACTGGTGCTGACATTATAATAAAAGTTATAATTTTCAGATAATTCTTTTAATAATTCATAATTAAAATCATATTCTCTTTCTTCATCTGCAAAATATATTTTAATTTTTTTGCCATCAAAGTTAAAATATTTAAATTCTTTTGATTTATCTTTAGGTTTTATACAAACTTCACAACTCTTATCTTCATGTAATGATAATGTAGAACAATTATTCTTTAAAAAATCATAAAACTCTTGATTTGAAATAGGTTTTTCATAATAATAATATGTACGCATCTCACCAATACCTTGTTTTAATGCTTCTTCCATACTACAACATATTACCTTACTAAATCTCACACTATTTGGTTTAAAGCATAATTTATCGATATAATTGCCATCAAAATCATATATATCATGATTATCTATCATATTCTCATTATAAATATTCCTATATAACTTATGTATAATTGAAGTTATTAATTCATGATCGGGGTTACCATCGAATGGTGATTTATCTAATTCTTGAATTAATCTATTATAATCATTTTTATCTAAATTATTTTTTAAAATTCTATCAAACTCTTCACTATTTCCACTAAAGATATAACCCCATAAAACTTTAGGTCCGATAGTTTCAACAAGCAGTTTCATATTATTGCAGGCTTCAACATAAGAATAAAGTGTTCGATCAAAAAATTCTGAAGATATTATTTCTGCTGAAGCTTCTTTAATATATGCAGGGCACTCTGCTTGGAGCAAATGAACAAATTCATGTGAAGCAACTGATTTTTTATATTCATCATCGATATCAACTTTCTCAAATTCTTTACCAAGAACTATTTCATTAGAATATGCATAGTAACCAGCCGCACCATCATGAATATCTCCATAAACTATATCAAAACTATCTAATCTAGACTTTATAGCATATTTCATATTAGTATCTGCATAATATGGTATAACCCTACTTATTAACTCATAATTACAAAAGAAACTTTTTTCGTCTTGACTTAGTCTTTCAGAATTATTTATTAGTACATATAAATCCTCAACAGTCACATCATTAAGTTCTTTACCAGTTATTTTTTCTTCAAGATAAGAAATATCTGTTTTTAAATCAGTATTTATTCTAGCTGCAATATCATGGTTTGAAACAAGTAATGAATAAAATAGATTAACACTAAGAATTGCAACTACCGTAGATGATACTATTTTACGAAAGCAATCTTTTCTATTAACGTGTAATTTATGTTTACTTGTATGTAATAATGCATTTTCACCATTTTTCATTAAAAACATAAGCATATCTTCTTTATTATCTTTCATATAATGGTATAAATTATTAATATCATCATAGTATACTTTATATTCTTTATAATCTTTAATATACTTACAATTATCATTAATCTTAAAAGACTCATAAATATTTACTATAATATCTCTATCTAACGGTTTTATAATCCCATTACATATCTCTACTCCATGGTATTTATATCCATTAATATAATCTAAATATATATAGCTCTCACTATTTTTTATTTTATCTTTAAATATACCAACTAACATAATTCACCCCAATAAACTTTCAAAAAATTTCTTACTATCTAAATATAACCCTGTATACTTAGAATAGTATTCATCTATAAATCTATCTAAATAATTTAAATACTCATTTGATACATTAAAACTATCTAGTTTGCTTATATCTACTTTATCATATATTTTAATTAATTTTAATATCTTTTTATCAGTACTAATCTTCGAACAATTCTTACATAGATAACCTGAATAATCAAGTGATAAAGTAACAATCTCTTTACTACCACACGCTACACATTCATCTAAATTAAGTTTTAAACCTAAGTATTTAAGTAATTGAATCTCAATAATATTAACAATACCAAGCGTATTAATACCACTATCTATCTTAGTAATACCAGTAAGTAATATATTATATATATCAGAGTTATTATTTTGTTTGTAAACCTGCGTACACAAATTAACTAAATAGCTAGATGCACCAAGTTTTACTACATCTTTTAAAGTATTCTTAAAACTATTTATTATACTTACACTTTTTAAAGTAGATATTTCTTTTTTTTCATATATACAGAACTCTGAATATGATAAAAAACTAGTTCCTAAAAATAAAGAACTATTTACTTTCTTCGCACCACGTGCAACTATACTATACATTCCACCAGCAGTTAATACCTCAATTATTTTACTAGTATCCCTATAAGCAATTTCTTTAACAACAATACCCTTAATTTTCTTAATCATAATCCTCAATTAATTTAAAACGGTATTCCTGTACACAATCTGGGTATATATCTTTATCCACCTTCTCAGAGAATAATTCAATCGGACGTGTCCATATTCTATGTTTACCATCAAGTTCTTCATATACAACTATTTCATTTAAAGGTTCTCCCTTAGGAGTAGTTGAATCACTTGCAATAAATAATACCCGATAATATTTACCTAAAAAATGCCTATATACCTTTCCCACTATTACTTCCATTTTTATCATCCTTATTTATATTTTTATATTTTAAATAGTATTCAATTTTACCTGTATGTTTAAATAAAAGCCAATACAATTCTTTCACATTATCACCTAATATATTATGATAACTTTTATTCTTTATATTCATTAAAACCATATTCTGTTAAATATTTTTCTTTCTCCCGCCACTTCTTAACAGTTTTAACAAATAATTCTAAATATACTTTTTTACCTAATAAAGCTTCTATTTCAATTCTCGCACTAGTACCAATTTTTTTAATCTTCTCACCACGACTACCCAATATAATCTTCTTAAGTGATTCTCTATCTATAATTATCGATACTAATATATTATAAGCATTATTATTACGTATAATACTATCTGTTACACATGTAATACTGTGTGGTACTTCATCAAATGTTGCATTAAATACCTTTTCTCTTACTATTTCGGCAATTTGAAACTCAATAGACTTATTAGTAATATCATTCTTACCATAATATAATACTTCATCAAGTAAGTATTTCTTTAATACTTTAACTAGTTCTTTGATATTATTCTTCTTTAATGCCGATATAGGTACAATATCAGAAAAATCATATAACTTACTATAGTCAGTAACTAGCTTAATTAATTCTTCTTTACTAATTAAATCAATCTTATTAATAACAAGCACAACCGGTTTATCAGCTTTTTTAATCTCTCCTAATACAAATTCATCTCCTGTACCAACGCCACTAGAATCTACAACAAACATAATAAAATCAGTATCATGAATACTATAATATGCTTGATTATTAAGAGTCTTACTTAATTTACTAGTTGGTTTATGAATACCAGGAGTATCAACAAATACAATTTGAGACTCATCATCATTATATATACCTTGAATAATATTACGAGTAGTCTGAGGCTTATTAGATGTAATCGCAACCTTTTTACCTATAATACTATTAATTAAAGTAGACTTACCTACATTAGGCCTACCAATAACACTTACAAAACCACTATGCATAATCTCTCCTAATATCTAAGTCATCAAGTATTTTAGCCTGTTTAGAAAACATAACTAACTCATCATCTTTATTCATATGATCATATCCAAGTAAATGAAGAATACCATGTACTGTTAAAAAACATATCTCTCTTTTTTCAGAATGACCATACTCACTTGCTTGACTCTTTACTTTATCAATAGAAATATAAATATCCCCAAGAACCCTAATAGGTAACTCAATAAAAGTATCATCATCCTCTAAAGCAAAAGATATAACATCAGTTTCCCTATCTATATTGCGATAATTCTTATTAATACATTTAATTCTATCATTATCTACAATAATAATATTCACAACACCATTATCTACATTCTCACTATTTAAAGCATAATCAGCTACTTTATTTAATAAAGCAGTATCTACATATTCATTAGTCTCATTAATTACAGTTATCTCATTCATATTTATCACAAACTAATTATATTATAATTTAGAATATTTGTAAACCACTAAAAAACTCGGTATCAACCAAGTCTTTAGTATCTCTAATCAATTTTAGTAATGTCAGCTGATTTGTTTAATTCTAGGACAGGACGGACTTTAAAATCAACATCTCCACTGTAATTCTCATATGAATCACTATATATAGCTCCTAAACCTAATCTACCAAAACAGCCTGGTGCCCACATGTAACCTGTTGAATCATTATACGGAGTCATGGTCCAATACGCATAATTTTCACCCATTACCCATTCAGGCGTTGAATTAGTTGCTCTATATCCATTTTCTGTTCCCTGCTCATAATATTCATACCCCAAATTATTCATTAATTCGTCATATGTTATTAATCGAGCTATGTAATTATTATCAGTTCCAAATTTGTCTTGAGCCCACGCATCTACAACATATTTTACTTCAGATTGCGCATAATCTGATGTACATCCGCTTGATATATTACCAGTATTCACGTGTCCACACGATGAACTCGAATAGAAAATCATTCCTCCATAACCTGTATTTCCTTGATCAACAACTTTTTGATACCACTCTGACGTTTCATCTGTTGTCACGTACATGTTTACATGGTTAAGTTCTGTGTTAACTCCGCCGTATGTACTTACTTCAGTTACTGTTAAAGGTTCAGCTTTAAGCATTGTAACCTTATCATTTTTTGAATCACTGTTCTCTATCACATAAAAGTTTACTCCGTTATATGTAACTTCATCTCCTATATTATAAGACTCATAACTTGGTGATTTGTCACTACCATATGCATATCCTTCTACACTTCTTCCTCCAACTGTACAACCAGCTAAATATACTGTAGAATCACTATTTAACTGTGTAGTCTCACATGTTACAGCATCTCCTGAATATTCAATAGTTAGTTGGTCTATACTTGTTGGAAAATCTCCTGTATCTAGTAGATAACCTGCAATTGCAAGTTCAATACTTCTACCATATGCATCAATACTTCTTTTATCCGCAGATATTCTTGCTTTTCTTATTATTGTCATAACTAATGGAGTTACTATGAGTGCAATTATTGCCATAATTACTAATACTGCTATAAGTTCGATTAATGTGAACGCTTTTCTACATATTTAACCTTCTTTCTTTAAAATTCCATGGATTCTATTTTTAGTGTATACCATGAACACACTTTTTATACATTTCCTTAGATTATCTCGCCTCACCTTACCTTCTAATACCATTCTACTAAAAAAAGTCAATAGTGACTTAATGTTTTCTTTTTGACGAATAGTCTAATTATTTATTACACTTACTTATCATAATCACTCAAGAAACTTTTATATTCTCCATTTACTTTTGTACCTAATACACAGTTTAGATTTACATTATCTAATGCTTTAAATATATTATGATCTACGTTATCATTGGTTTTCTTAAGTTCTTTAATTAGTTTTTTCATCTCTAGTCGTTTACTATCTTCTTCTTTAGTACTACAATGTTCTGTAAACTTGCATGCACAATTTAAAAATGTTAAATTATTATAATCTCTAAATTTTTTTATACTTTCTTCTTTGACTAAGTATAGTGGTCTAATTAATTCTAATCCTTCAAAGTTAGTACTTTTTAGTTTAGGCATCATTGTTCTTACTTCAGAACCATATAACATTGATAAAAGTGTTGTTTCTATTACATCATCAAAGTGATGCCCTAAAGCTATTTTATTGCACCCAATACTTTTAGCCTTATCATATAAATACCCTCTTCGCATCTTCGCACATAAATAACATGGTGACCTATCTACACTAGCTACTACATCAAAGATATTACTTTCAAACATCTCTACTTTAATATTAAGTATTTCTGCATTTTTAATAATCATTTCCTTATTTGCATCAGTATAACCTGGATTCATAACTACATAATGAGCATCAAACTTAATCTTAGAGTGTCTTTGTAACTCTTGAATACATTTTGCAAGTAAGAATGAATCTTTACCTCCACTAATACACACCATAATATTATCATTTTCTTGAATAAGTTCATAATCTCTTACTGCTTTTGTGAACTTACACCATATATCTTTTCTAAATTTCTTTATTATACTTCTTTCTATATCCTTATAATCCATAAACCTCACTAATCACTTATATCATCATCTATTATAACATTATAATTAAAACTAGAATACTTTAATTTCATTTTAGATATAATTATATCTTTAATATCTACTTTATTATTACAACCAAAATCTATTATTAAATCAAAATAAATATTATTAGTATCATAATCTATATAAAATCCATGTAATTGTTTTATATAATCATACTCTTTTAATATCTTATTTAAATATCCTTTTATCTCTTTAGATTTGCCATCTGTATTAGATGCATATATTCCTATAGTCATAAATATACCATACTTATCATATATTGATGCACTAATAGAGCGTGTTAAAGTATGTATTTTACTCGCAACAGTATCACAATCTATTTCAATATGAACAGTACCTACTGTTTTATTAGGTCCATAATTATGAAGTGATAAGTCACATACATTAAGTACCTCTTTATAACTTATTATTTCTTTTTTTATTTTATCAGTAAGTGTCTTATCAAACCTCATACCAATCATAATATCCATCGCACTTTTAAATATACTAATACCACTCTTAATTATAAAAAGCGATATTGCTACCCCTAGATAACCTTCAATATTTAAATTAAATAGTATATTAAGTATTCCCGCAATAAGTGTAGTTAAAGAAAGTACTGAATCCATTAATGCATCTACACCTACAGCAATTAAACTATGCGACTCTATCTTAATTCCTACTTTTTTAACTAATTTACCAAATATAAACTTAGATATAACAGCTACTCCTATTACAATTAATGAAAGAACTGAATAATCCACACTATCTGGAACTATAATTTTAGTAATAGATTCTTTCATTGCAAGTATTCCTGCAATTATTATAAATGTGGCAATTATGATAGATGTAAAATACTCTATTCTACCATGTCCAAAAGGATGCTTTCTATCTGGAGACTTATTTGCAAGTTTAGTACCTATAATAGTTGCAACCTCTGATATCGCATCTGTTAAATTATTTACCGCATCAAGTATGATTGCAATAGAATTAGAAAGTATTCCAACTATTAACTTAAATATAACTAATATTATATTAAATATAATACCTATAAAACTAGTTTTAATAATAACTCTTTCTCTATTCATAATATCACCAAACCTAGATAATTGTACCAAATTTACCTAATAAAATCTAGTATATTTAATAACTAAACTTACTAAAAAAATATCCTATAATAGCCCCTATTAAATTAAGTATAATATCATCGATATCAAATACTCTATTAATTAGTATTTGTGTTACTTCTATTGACAATGAATATAGTATTGTTATAAATATTAAAGATATTATTTTTAGTTTAAAGTAATATCTTAAAAACATACCAAAAGGAATAAATAATAAAATATTACCAATAATGTTATTAATAAAACCATTACTACCTATTTTATATCTTAATAATTCTCTAAATAGATTGTAATTATTATATCCATATTCATTAACAGGATAAGTAACAATAAAAAATAGTATTAATAAGTAAATAATAAATAAAACTAAAGCAAATTCTTTATTAAACTCTATTTTCTTCTTATACTTAATTCTAACTAATATTCTAAAAAATATATAACTAATAATGCTTAATATAATAACTGCATAATCATCTTTTAATATAATTTTAAGGTTAGCCACTATTATCCTCATCATCTATATACTCTTCTATTTCACTATATCCTGATATTTTTTCTACTACACTAACAAACACTGTAACACTTACTTCATTATTATTTTTACTTGTATTAAGTATCTTATAATCTTTAATATACTCTTTAGCACTCAATTTCTTACTAATCTTTTTTAATACACTGTCTACTCCTTTTTTAACTGCTTCTTTCTCATTATTAGATTCTCTTTTAATACTTAACTCACTTTGTTTTTCTATATCAATAGAAATAGGAAGAATATTATTTTTAAGTAAAATATTACTTTTCTTATCATAATCTTTATATTTATTAAAATTAAATAGATTAATATCACTACTTATAAACTTAATAGATAATACTTTCTTGCTCTTACCAGTCTTTTTAACACTTTTATATTTAAGTGGATACTTAACTTTAATTTTATACCAAGTCTCTCCATAAACTACACCTTCAGCTTTAGTAGTATCCATTATCTTATCATTTAAGTAAATATAACCACTAACTATTACGTCTCCTTTTTTAACATAATCAAATCTATTTTTAATTATCTGTCCTCTTTTTATATCCATAGAATATATAACTGCATTCTTAGTTGCAATTATATTTTGAAACCTAGAATCATTATTAAACTCAGTATTAACACGAGGCTCAAATCTAACTATATACTTACTACCAATAGATTCTATCTCTATCCAATCTATTTCATCTTTATATTTAGTTAGTATATCTTCTTTAATACTTCTAAGTTCATTGTAATTCTTCTTTAGATGATACTTACTTATACCTCTAGTTATTAAATATTTATTTAATTTATCTTTCATTTTATTATCATTAGTAATAATATCTACTCTAAATATTAAATTACTAAGTAAATATATTATTAGAAAACTAGATAGTATAAATATTAATATATATTTATACGCCTTAATTACTTTTTTAATTTTAATTAACCCTAAGTAAGATATAATCTCTACTTCATATATAGTTTTATTATTAAGTAGTTTCTCATAATCATCATAAAGTATTGTAATAATAACTTCATTCATACTTTTATAGTCTATATTATATAAATCTATATTTAATTTATGTAATCTATATATAAAGTTATAAATATTCTTACCAGTTATTCTAACTACAATCTTATTAGTAAAATAATTAATAGTATCACCTGAATTCTAAATTATCAATTACCCCTTCAATCAATACCTCATTACTTTTTAACTTTGATACTACTAAATTTCTACCCTTAATAACTAAATTATGTGTATTATTATTTTTAAGAAACCTTACTATTACTTTATTATTATCAAAGTGCCCTAACTCACTAAAATTTACAATGTTGATTCTACCATTAAGTATTGTTACTTTAAACTCTGTATCAAGAATGTAACTTCTTAACCCATTAAACTGCATAGTATCACCACTACTATTTTATTAATCAAAAAGAAAAAAATACTAATTTTAGTATTTTAGCCATATAAGAATTCTTTAGTACCTTGATTGTAATAGAGTTTACCCTATACCTTATCATATAAACATGCAACACCTTTACTATCTAATACAGGGATAAAATCTCTTCAAAATATGATCAAATACACTAAATTTTAATATTCCAATTAAACTTTAAACAAATATCAATATATTGTATATCCATATTTTCAATATAATTTATTCATACAAGATATTATCTTTACATTAAATAAGCTCATACTCACGTGATATCATTCTACCTTCTTTATAATAATGCATAACAAACTTATTATCTATTTTTACAATTATTATTCCTATAGTTTTATTCTGATTAATAGATTTAACATGTTCATCTATATAATTCATATACACCAAAGTTTGACCTATATGTTCTTTTTTTAATTCAGTTACTTTAAGTTCAACTACTACAAAAGCATTATAAATATAATTAAACAATAATAAATCGATATAATTATATGAATCTCCTATCTTAATCTTATATTCATTTTTCACATAACTATAGCCATCACCAAGTTCATCTAGAAACTCATTTAGATTTTCCAATACTAGTCTCTGCAACATTTTCTCTGATATATTATCCACACCAATTGTACTTCTAATTAGTATAGGATTCTTTACAGTATCAACTAATTCTAAATCATCATTACTTACTATTTTATTTCTAGTATCTTCATCAAGTCTTTCATATTCCTTGTTTTTAATTCTTTTACGTAAATTCCTTACTGTGAGCTTATTACTAATAACAGCATTTATGTAATAGTTTATTGCATTAATATCATCCAACACTACAAGTTCAACATAATGACTATATGATAATAAGTGCGACAGTGTCGCACCTTTTTGAATAACCATATAAAATTGTCTCATTCTCTTTAGTGCCGAAACAGTATATCCCTTACCAACTTCTTTAGTTAATTGTTCTGAATACTTTTTTACAATTGCCTCACCATATTTTTTACCAGCTTTTTTAATTAATCCACCAACATCATAATAAGTAGTTAAATCACTCTTATTTTTAGAATAATCCTTTACTCTCTTAGTTAGCTCATTATCTATAAGTAGTTCTTTAATGTTATTATAAAAATCCATATTATCACCACAACAACTACTTATAGCACTCCCTCTAAAACAAGTCAAATGACTATTTTTCATAAACTACTTACTATTTTTTTCAGAATATTTATAAAAATAATATTTTTGTTAAATAACTGTATCAACAGCACTACAAATTTTAAAAAAACGTATAAATATTTTTTTCTTTAAATTATATAATTAATTTAAAGAAAGTACAAAGTATGCGCAATAAGAGTTTAAAACATTTTCTATTCCCTAAATTACTCATATATTCAAACACAACACTATTTTTATTTATACAAATGATTAATCCCTAGGACTAAAAAACAATGAGAAGAAAAATGAAAATATAATGGCAGCAACTATTCCAGATGAAGTAAGGTCAAACATTCCCATAAATAATCCCATCACACCAAAGGTATTTACTGTATCCATTGCTCCATGAATTAACAAATGACCAAATGATGTAATTGGTACCAATGCTCCTCCTCCAGCCCAAAGAACAAATTTATCGTAGATATTAAATGAATCAAGAAACGCACCAATTATTACAAACATAGTTGTAATATGTCCTGGTGTAAGTTTAGTGTTATCAAGTATTAATTGTCCTATCATACATACTATTCCACAAAATATAAATGCATGTACATATATCATAGTGTAGCCTCCAAACATATAGCATGACTTACAGCGGGTATTGTTTGTTTTAAATTAACTGATGCTTGACTATGTAATGAACCTGTTGCTACCATTAATACTTTCTTTAACTTACCTTTCTTCATTTTATCTAATATATAACCATAGGTAACAAGGGGAATACATGCAGGGCCACTCCCACCAGCATACACTTCTTGATTATTTATATCATATATCATACAAGCAGAATCATCTAAATTATTTAATTCCATATTATATTCTTCTTTCATATAATCTTTTAGGATATCTTTACCATATCTACCTAAATCTCCTGTTAGTATTAAATCATAATCACTGGGTTTTGTTTTGGTATTAATAAGATGTGTATAAATAGTTTTAGCTGCTGCTGGTGCCATAACTGCTCCCATATGAAAGGCATCCTTAATCCCTGCATCAACTACAGTACCTAGTGTACTAGATGTAATTTTTATTTTTGATTTTTTACTTGATACTAACGCACTAGCTGCACCTGTTACTGTAAACGTTGCTCTTTTTGGTTTTGGTCCACCATACTCAACTGGTTGTCTAAATTGTTTTTCTGATGTACAGTTGTGAGAAGATACTGAACATATTATATTTTTTGCAACACCAGAATTAATCATATTTGATGCAATAATTAAACCTAGTGTTGATGTTGAACATGCCGCATATATTCCAATCATTGGAATACCTAGTTTTGCTGCTGTAAAATTACTGCTTATATTTTGATTTAATAAATCACCTGAAATCAAAGCATCTATTTTATTATTTTTCATCTTAATTTTATCAAGCAACATTTCTATACAATTGGTAAGCATTTTTATCTCTGCAAGTTCCCACGCTTTTTCACCAAAGTATAAATCTTTATAACTTTTATCAAAATAACTTCCTAGTGGTCCTTTAGCTTCATAAGGTCCAGCTATAGTTATAGTATCATTTATATACACATTATTATAAGTATTAGTCATTATATCACCCTATTAATATTATCCTTAAAAGTCCGAATACGTATGCAGAAACTACACCAAACAGTATTACAGAACCTGCAAGTTTAAACATATTTGCTCCAAGTCCTGTTACAAATCCTTCTTTTCTATATTCTAATGCGGCACTCATCATGGCATGAGCAAAACCAGTAATAGGAACAATAAGACCACATTTTGCAAACTTAACTAAGTTATCAAAGAAACCAAGAGCCGTTAAAAAGCATCCAATAAATATTAATGTAACTATCATAAATACTGATGCATCTTTACTTGGTATATGTAAATAATATGAATATAATTCTACTAATACCTCCCCTACTACTCCTAAGAAACCACCTACTATAAAACCAATTAGTGCATTTAATAAAATATTTTCTTTTGGTGTATGCTTATCTACTAATTTTTGATATTTAATTTTTTCCATAGAAAAATCCTCCTACTCTTATTATGAATAGAAAGATTATTTTTATTCCCTAATATTTGAATATTTTGAACATTCTTCTAAAGAATCAATATATTCATAGTGATATTGATTGCTATAATACTTAATAAGCACACATCCTGTCATAGCATCTTCAGTAACTGGATTAACAATCTTTTTAGCATCTATATATCCACTACTTACTATATCATTTAAATACATAACTTTAGGATTTTCACTATCTATTCTAAAGTTCGAATTAATAAAATATGTTTCTGCTGCTTGTTTTATTGTATTAACTTGATCATCATAAGCAGACTTCTTTGCTTCTTCCATTGAATCTTTTAGCGTTGGAATAAGTATTATTACTAAAACTGATAATATAACTATAATTGCAAGTAATTCTATAAGTGTAAATGCATTTTTTTTCATATGTACATCTCCTAATCTATAAACATTCTATCACATAATAGAAAAAAAAGCATTACTTTAAATGCTTAATTGTAATTATTCATCTTAAGTATTATTGTCTTCACAAATAAACATTTAATCTAAGAAGCTAAATTAATCTATTTAATTGCATATCAAACTTATAATGCGTAATACCATCTCCCTTATTAGGATATTTAGATGAATATATATTATCTACCGCAAATATTGTAACTAAGATAATTGAAACGGTTATTACTACCTTCGTATTTATCTTCTTAATTAGATTATCAAGCATAGGAGCAAGTGCATATACTGCTGCCATTCCTCCAAGGCCGAATACAAGTAATCCTTCCGCACATATTCTTCCATTTAAATTTAAGAAATATCCTGAATAATCCCACCATTTATCACCATTATGAGCAATTTCTAAATAATATGACGTAAAGTATTCTACAATGCCACAAACAATTATAATACTAATAAATTCTAGTACTGGCTTATCTCTAAACTTATTAAGTAATATAAGAACTAATACACCCCCTGTACCATATATAGGCAGCCATGGTCCATGCATAACTCCACGATTAAACTCCATCATTTATTAAATGTAAAAACACTTCCCATAACCAACCAACTAATGAAAAACTAAAGAATACTAAGATAAGTGTTGGAATACTGTAATGTCTTAAGTAGTTTACTACTTCAAATCTAGGTCTTTTTTCTTTTTCTTTAATTATATATAGCTTATTAGGATATGATTTTCCCTTTGCTTCACAATCAATATTTTTAATTAATAACTCATTAATTCTATTTTTTTCATACTCTTCTTCTTTTTCTTTGCTTGATAGATTAATACCAAAAATATCTTCTATTTTCTCTTTTATGTTTTTAGGTTTATATTTTTTGTAAGTAATATTACTTAATGATTTATAATATGTATCATTAAGAATATTTTCATCTGCTTTTTCATATAAATATTTATCACTTAGTAATTCTATATTTTTAATATTTTTATCTTTAGAAATACCTCTTAGGTTTGTATAATACTCAGAGAATACTGAAACTTTATAGGCATCAGCAAACACTAAATTAGATATACCAAGTGTAAGAACTCCAAGTATATTCCAACCAATAAAAGATAGTTCTAATATAAAACATTCCATCTTATGTCCATACATCATACTCCTTGATAGTTTAATTGCAGTCTTACCATCAATATCAGGGTTTTCTGCAATTATATATGGAACTAAAAAATAAGAATATCTTTTTATAAACCCACCTATTATTGTAAATCCCCAAAGAAATTCATATAATACAACTCTAGCCATAGAACGAGTTGCTTTAAACCATTTCTTTACTCTTACTAAGAATAATAAATCTTTAATATTTATTTTATCATATACTCTACCTTCTAAAAACATACGCCTTAATAATACTTTATAAATATTAACGAAGAAAAACCAGTAAAATCCAAAGATAAATAAACTAATTATAATTGATATAATTATAGATATTTGAGATGTTCCTACCATTGACTTTAATGCAAATACCAAAGTTAAATAAAGACTCCCACTATCTATAGTATTCGCAACTGCAGCAAATACTCCTCTTTTATTATCTAATATTTTATTTGCTATTTTCTTTTTCTCTTTATTTATTCTATCAATTTTTTTTCCGGCATCAATACTAGTATTCTTATCAACTGTATCTACTACCTTATTACTAACATCATCCTTAACTTTATTAACAACTTGATTACTCTTTGGTACTAACTCTTTTTCTAATTTAGTAATTGATATAGAATTAGAAAATTCACTACCTAAAAATGCCGCAATTAAGCATAACAATATAAATATAATGTAATGCTTCTTTAATACTTTTAAACCTTTATTCTTTAATTCTTTCCTACTTTTCATACAACATACTCCTTACTAACTCGATTTTATCACAAAATAGCATCCAGGACAATACTGTTTATATTTGTATAACTATAAATAGCAATTAACTCAAATCATTAAATAATTGATTGATAATTATTATAGGTGGTTTGATGTTAGATTTAACACGTATTAAAAAAAACAGAGAAGATAATAATTTATCACAATGAGAAATAGCCAATATACTTAATGTATCTAGATCTACACACTCCCCTCGGAAACTTGGTATAAACATAATACCGTTATCTAGTTTATATAAACTATCTAAAATATTTAACTCGACGGTTTGATTGATAATGCTTTAGAAATAGAAAAGATATAATTTATTTCATATCTTTTACTATTCCATGATCCTTTAGTATTTTAATATATTCTTCTTCACTTGCGCTAGGTCCTTTATCATACTCTCTTTTTAACTCTTCAAATAATGATATATCTACTTTTTTACTAATTAACGGAGTTCCTTTTAATATATATTTAGCTACATCACTTTTATATACATCTATATTAAACACAGGAATACTTAATATTAAAAGAATAATAAATGCATAAATATAGTATTCAATAAATCCTAATATTCCACCTAATATTTTAGAAGGTATCGCAAGTATTATTGTTGCTTCTAACACTTTTTCAAGTGCCCTAGTAATTTTTAATACAAGAATAATAATTAATTTAAGAATAAAGCATATAAGTATAAATGAAACAGCTCTATAAAATATAATACTGATAGACTTATCTATATTAATAATATCGATGTGATTAATTAGTATATCTGCAACTGGATTTTTTAATATTAAAGCTACAACAAACACAATAATATTACTTAACATCTTAATTAATTGATATAAAAACCCTCTTTTTACTCCAACAATAGTACCTAGAAGTATAAACATAATAATTATTATTGATAAAATCATACTACCACCAATTTAATTGTATATTAATTCTTAAAAAAAATAAAGTAAATTTTTAAAAAATGTGATAGAATGTCTAGAAAGTTATAGATAATTTTAGTCATAAAATTATCTATAACGCTATTGTACCCAATTGCTGGCGAGCGTTATAGATTTTATATAGGGGAAAG
>CACZAH010000014.1 GCA_902779035.1 uncultured Erysipelotrichaceae bacterium
AATGGTTTAAATTTGGATGTTTCAGGTGGTAGAAAAACAAATGGAGCAAATATTCAGGTATATGAAAATAATAACTCAGCAGCTCAAAAATTTAAATTTGAAAAGATTAATAGTAACGAACTAATAGAGGAGGGCGATTATTATATAAGAAGTGCCTTAGATAATAATCTAGTTCTTAATATAAGTACAGGAACTACTGATAATGGTTCGAATATAGAATTGTATTCTTGGAGTGAAACTGATTTACAAGCCTGGCATGTAAAACCAATATCTAAAAACCACTATTATATAACAAGTAAATTAAATAATAATAAATCTTTGGATGTGGCAGGAGGCAGTAAAAAAAATGGAGCAAATGTACAATTATATGAATATAATGGATCAGATGCCCAAATATGGGAATTAATAGTAGCAAATGATGGTTATTATTACATAAAGTCTAAAATTAATGGTTTAAATTTAGACGTATCAGGTGGAAGAAAAACAAACGGAGCAAATATTCAAGTATATGAAAATAATAACTCAGCAGCTCAAAAATTTAAATTTGAATTGATAAAGGTAACAGAAACTGCTGAAGGAGAACAAGTTGGTTCTCTAGATCCAATTTTAAACTATAACGATATTGATATAACTGATGGATATTATATTGTTTCATCATCTTTGAATAACGATTTAGTTATTGATTTATCTAACGGTTCAAAAGTTAACGGTACTAATATTCAAGTTTCAGATAGGACAAGCAATTTGAATCAAGTATGGTATATCAAAAAACAAAATGATGGTTCATATAGTATCACGAGTGCTCTTAATCGTAATACATCGTTTGATATTTTAAACGGCGATTTAACGACTAAAAATAATATTCAATTATATAGATATAACGATATTGATAACCAAAAGTGGTACATACGCGATACAGAAGATGGAAATGTTACATTTGTTTCGAAAGCGGGAGAATTCGCAATTGATTTAGATTCTTTAAATATAGGAAATGGTTTTAATGTTGTGATTAATAATTTAAATTATTCTGAAACTCAGAAATTTAGATTAGAGCCATACACTAATACTAAGATTTATAAAGGTATAGATGTATCAAGCCATAATGGAACAATTAATTGGGGAGATGTTGCAAATGAAGTTGATTTTGCCATAATAAGACTTGGTTATGGCGGTGGTGAAGATGGTAGAGATGATACAAATTTTGTAGATAATGTTCGTGGATGTGAAGAATATAATATTCCTTATGGAGTGTATTTATACTCATATGCTTTAAATTCTGATATAGATACCACAGTGGAAATAGAGCATGCTAGAAATCTTTTATCTGGAATAAATCCTAATTTAGGGACTAAAGTGTTCTTTGATATGGAGGATGCAGATAATTGGAAAAGAAGGCATGGTGTGTATGATGACAATGTTTTATTAAATACAATAACTGATAGGTTTTGTGCAGGTGTTGAAAGTTACGGATATAGTTGTGGTATATATGCTAATGTTGATTGGTTAACGAATAAATTAGATGCTGTATCACTTGCTAATAAATATACTATTTGGGTCGCAATTTGGCCTGATAATAGTACTATTAATAATTTTTCTACTGCTTATAACATGAGACCAGCCTATAATTTGACATCATACAATTATTGGCAATTTACATCTAATGGTTATATCAATGGAATTAATGGTGCAGTTGATTTAAATCTAGGATATGATATTTTTGATTAGAATATATCGTATTTTGTATAATTAATAATGAGGTTATTAATGAACAAGTTAATAAATAAAATAATTAGATTTAGTATAGTAGGTGGTATTGCAACCATAATAGACTTTGTGTTTCTTTATATATTTAAAGAATTCTTAAATATCGATGTAATACTTGCAAATACATTATCATTTATAATATCAGTAACATATAATTATATAGCTAGTATTACTTGGGTATTTGATACTAATAAGAACAAGAATAAAAAAATACAATTTATATTATTCATTATATTTAGTATTGTAGGTTTAATTATAAATAATATAATTCTATATATTCTAACTGATAAACTAAATATTTATTATCTAATATCAAAAGCAGTTGCAACCTTAATAGTCATGATATTTAACTTTATCACAAGAAAGAAGTTTTTAGAATAAAAAATGCTAAAAATCTCAATTTGACTAAAGATTAAATATATGATACAATTTTATTCGTGATGGCGCATTATTCTAGTCAATTACATTTATTATGAAGACGGGATTAAAAAACCGTACATTAGCACATCTGTGAAACGTCTGGTGCTTGCTTCTTACGCCCAGTTTGGGGTGAGTGCTGGATATGAGAGTGTTGGGCGCTCGTAATGGCATACGATTCCGACCCACCATTCGTGGAGACCTATTTTTGTGTTTAGCCTAAACGTGAAAACTGATGGACTAGATACGACTTAGGATTAAACCTATTTGTGGCGAAAGTTATGGATAGTGTAGCTTGCCTTGAGTGGTACTTGGGGATTAGCCGTAGACAAAATCTTATAGCTAGAGATTCTTGTGGTTATGAAACATTTATTGCAAAAAAGACTAATAATAAATGATTGGTGAGGAAAACTCCTAGAGTGACATTAGTTTGGGATTACAGTACGTACTAAGTGGTAATCAAGTCATATAGCTGGTAACACTATATCTTATCATTTAAAGGGGAACCGCTTACTGGTAACGGTAAGTATGATTTGGGGAAATCCAACTTGACCTAAGACGTAAAGTTAACCTTATTAATAGCCAGTTAGTATTCAGGGGACTTAGAGTCCTTTTTCTTATAATTTTAGGAGGTATCATGAAAACAAATTATAAATGGATATTTACAGTATTTTTATTATCATTCTTACTTGCAATGTTTTTTACATTTATTGCAGAAACAGTTATTTCAAACGTATCACTTATAATAGGTATAGTAATAACTTTAATAATAGTATTTATTGGTATTATTTGTGATATGGTAGGAGTTGCAATCTCTACAGTAAAGACTGAACCATTTAATGCAATGGCATCTAAGAAAATTCGTGAGGCTAAAACTGCATTAATGCTTATTAAGAATAAAGATAAAGTATCATCAATATTCTGTGATGTAGTAGGAGATGTATGTGGTGTAATTACAGGTTCTACTGGAGCAGCAATTATTGTAGGTATTGTATCAATATCAGATGTTAATACTCTTATAGTATCATTAATAATAATGGGACTACTTTCTACAATTACTATAACAGGTAAAGCAATAGGCAAGAATATTGCGATGCGTAATAGTACTAGTATTATTAGAACGGTAGCTAAAGTAATAAGTGTTTTTAAGTAATAATGCTAGTTTACATAAAAAGTGTAAACTAGCATTATTTTTATAAAGATTTGTTATAATGTTTAGAAAGTTATAGATAATTTTAGTCATAAAATTATCTATAACGATATTGTACCTAATTGCTGGTGTTCGTTATAGATTAAGTATAGGGGAAAGTATTATTCTAAGATATCATTAAACTAATTAAATTTGATTTTAGTATTAACCATCATTATCAAAATGGTGATTATATTTTATTTTAGAGTATAATCCCCCTTACCCCCAAAAATTTGCGGATATAGTTTTTTAACGATGTGTTTATATGACGTATCTGGCTCGATAAAAGAAAGTGTATTTAAACTTTTTGTAGCCACACTCTGAACACTCAAATTCAATTAATTTTCTTTTTCTTTTTAATGTACTTGTAAAATCATTATATATAGCTTGTTTTATTAACATTCTACAAAGTCTTATTAAACTTTTTTTATTTCTATTTGTAAGTATTCCATAATGTTTTATTTTAGTAAATCTATCTGGTAGAACATGCATTAGAAATCTTCTAATAAATTCTATTGCGGATATAGTCATTAACTTTATTTTTCCTTCGTCTTTGTAGTCCTTATATTCAAAGGTAACCATATCATTATCAATATTTTTTATTCTATCATTACTTATAGCTATTCTAAAGGAATATCTTCCAATATATTCAACAACGTTTTCTGGTGAGCCTTTTGGTGGCTCTATATATGTTATCCATTGTTTTTTATATAATGACTCCAAAAATTTATTAAATTCTTTAGAATTATTTAAATGAGATAATTTTTCTGGAAATATCAATTCTTTCTTTTTTAATAAAGATAAGAATTTATTTTTGAATAACGAGGATAAAACTTGAACTTTAAATAAATATTCTTCTTTTGAATTAATCCATTTATTGTTTTTTATTCCTCCACCAGTAACAATTGAATGAATATGAGGATGAAATTCCATTGTTTGACCCCAAGTGTGAAGAATAGATGTTATTCCAACTTTTGCACCTAACCATTTAGGATCTTCTGATAATGTCATAATGGACTCACTTGTTGCTTTAAATAAAGTATTGTAAAAAATCTTTTTGTTGAATAAAGCAATTTCATTTAATTCATATGGTACTGTTGTTACAATATGAAAATATGGACAAGATAAAAGAAACTCAGATTCCTTATCAATCCATTTTTCCCTAGCATATGACTGACACATAGGACAATGTCTATTTCTACAACTATTGAAAGCTAAAATAGTATTACCACAATGTTCACAAGTAATGGTATGATATCCTAAATTGCTTGTTTTACAATTTATAATTGCATTATATACTTTCCATTCTTCTTTTGATAGAGAGTGTTGCTTAATGTAAGTTGGACCATATATTTTAAATATATCTTGTATAGTATACATTATAACCCTTCATCTAGTGGAGAATGAATCTCACTAAAGTCATTTGCCATGTGAAGATATATTGTAGTTGAATTAATAGATGTATGGCCCAACATGCTTTTTAATTTCCAAATATCTCCACCTCTTTTTATATAATCTGTAGCAAATGAATGTCTTAATGTATGAAAAGTTACTTCATCACCTAAATTAAATTTTTTCTTGATGTTTGTGAATGTATTCTTAATAGTTTGTACTGAAATATGTATATTATTATAATCTTTTCTTGCACTTGGAAATAAATAATTATCAAATTCTTTTATTTTATCTTTGTTTTGCTCATAATAAATTAATAGTAATTTATATGTTAATTCTGGAAATGGAACAAATCTTTCCTTATTGCCTTTGCCAATAACTTTAATTTTATGAAGTCTATGAGAAAAATCTACGATTTTTAAATTGGCTATTTCATCTACTCTAAGACCAGAACCATAACCTAAACAAATCCATATTTTGTGTTTGATATTATTGGTAGAATTAATTAATAGTATCACATCCTTAGTATCAAAAATATAAGGGTATCTTCTGTGAATTTTACAGTATGGTAATAATATGTCATTAAATTCTTTTTTAAAAACAACCAAGTAATAATATTTTATTGCAGCTCTATTAACATTTATTGTGGCTGGTGAATATTCCAAATCAACAAAATTTACTTTAATGTACTCTAAGATATCTTCCTCGTTTAATTTTTCTAAATTTCTCCCTTCAAAAAATTTTTTAAAACGATTGATGCAGCTAATGTAGTTTGTAGTCGTTCTACTACTACAACCCCTGACTTTTAATAAAGTCTTAATTTTTTGTAAATCTTCAGACATAAATAAAAACCTCCCATCGTCGAAAATTTATTCAACTTTTCCGAAAGAGAGGTTCACAATCTCGATAAATTATGATACTATATATATCGAACGTGATTAACTTTATCTTGCCGGAAAAGTTAATGGTATATATATTACCATAAATCACGTTCTTTTTTCAATTAAAAATAAAAGTTATGAATTCAATATCATGACTTTATACTTTATTTACATAATAAACTATATTTGATCCATTAGACTTGAACACATATGGACTTTGCGCCAGCAATTTGGTACAATAACATTGTATAGTCATGTTTTTTCTGTTATACTTTTCATGAAAGGTAGGAATGATATGAAAAGAAAATCATTTATTGTTATAGTAGTTATACTAGTACTAGTTATTTTTGGATTGTGTGCATTTATTATCTATGATAAGGATTTGTTAAATATAAGGGGCAATACTAATTATGAAAATAATGAAGAAAAGAAAATTGAGAAAGTTGAAGAAAAACAAGAAATATTAGATGTTAATTCTGAACAGGTTAATACTTTAATCAATCAAATTGTTGGTGAAACTAATAATATTTATACTTCAGGAACAAAATATTTTGGATATTATTTTCAGCAAAATGAGTTAAATTCTGAGGATATGGATGATGATATTATTCTTTACACAGCATTAAAAAAATTTTTAGGGGATAAAAGCATTACATCATTTTATGATAATAATTTTAGCATTTCTAAAGATGATATTGTTCCTATTATTAAAAGTATTTTTGGTAATGTTAAATATGATAATAAAACAATAAAAATAACTGCTTGTGATCCAGGTACTTTTATATATGATAATAATACTGGTTTGTATACTATTGAATCACACGGATGTGGAGGCGCTGGAACATCATTAATAAAGCATAAAATAACTGGTGCTATCAAGAAAAAAAATACAATTGAAATAGCAATTGCAATTGTATATGTAGATTGTTATTCTAATGGCATGACCGACAATTGTAATTTTGGTAATAGTGTTGATGGAAATCAAATGGTAAACAAAGAGGATATTATACTAAATGTAAATAAAAATATTGATAATTTGAATAATGAATTTGATTTTAATGCATATATGGATAGATTGAATAAATTTAAATTTACATTTACTAATGATGGAAATGATAATTATGTATTTACAAAAGTTGAAAAGTTATAAATAATATTAGTAATCCGAAATAAGTAAGATTTAAGATTTGCTACTATAATTCAAGTTGATAATGAAATAAAATATAAAATATAAAGAGAATCCTTTATATTTTTTTTGAAATATGATATGATGAGTTAGGTGATTGATGTGAGTTTAAATAGAAGTGAACTTAGAGTAAAAATAATGACTATATTATATCAGATTAATGTATATGAAACTAATAAAGTAGAGTATAACGTTGATGAAGTAATTAAGAGTGTATATGATATAGAAAATGAGTTTGTAAAAGAGATAGTATATGGTGTTACTACATATAAAGAAGAATTAAAGAATATTGCTAATAAGTACTTAAGTGGTTGGACAATAAATAGATTAGGTAATACTGATCAAGCAATAATACTTATGGGTATATATGAACTTTTATATACTAAAACTCCACCTGTTGTAGTAATAAATGAAGAGATTAATCTTGCAAAACTATATAGTGATGATAAGGTTAAGAGCATGATTAATGCATGTCTTGATAAAGTGTATCATGAAGAGATGGAGAAAGAATAATTATGCAGGATAAGTATTTAACTGTATCAGCTATTAATAGATATTTAAAACATAAACTAGATAATGATTCTAATTTATTTACTGTTTATTTAAAGGGAGAAGTATCTAATTTAAAGATGCATTCAACAGGACATATATATTTCTCTATTAAAGATGAAACTAGTAAGATAAATGCTATTATGTTTAGTGGTAATGCTAGAAAATTAAACTTTACTCCTAATGATGGTGATAAAGTACTAGTTACAGGTAGAATTAGTGTATATGAAGCTACAGGTAGTTATCAAATATATGTTAGTGAGATGGAAAAAGATGGTATAGGTAATCTTTATTTAGCATATGAAAAGTTAAAACAAGATTTAGCTAAAGAAGGATTATTTGATCCTAAATATAAAAAGCAAATACCTAAATATCCTAGTAGAATTGGTGTAATTACAGCCCGTGAAGGAGCAGCAGTAAAAGATATTATCTCAACTATTAAAAGAAGATATCCTATATGTGAAGTATTACTCTTTCCATCATTAGTACAAGGAGAAAATGCATATAAGAGTATAATTGCATCAATAGATAAAGCAGAAACATTTAATCTAGATGTGCTTATAATAGGACGTGGTGGAGGTTCTATTGAAGACTTGTGGAACTTTAATGAGGAAGAATTAGCTAGAAGAATATTTGCATGTAAGGTGCCTACAATTAGTGCGGTAGGACATGAAATAGATTATACAATAGCTGATTTTGTTGCAGACATGCGTGCTCCAACACCAACTGGAGCTGCAGAAATGGCAGTACCTAACATGCCTGATTTAATAAATTATATGCATAACTTAAGAGTTAGATTAAATGAAGCAATTAATACTAAAGTAAACTATCAAAAGTTATATTTAGAATCAGTTAAGAATTCATTTGTTATAAAAAATCCAATGATTATGTTTGAAGCAAAAAAACAGAATTTAGATATATTATTAGAAAAACTTAATAAGTCTATTACTAATAATTTAAATAATGCTAAACATAGATTAGAACTATTAAAAAATAATCATATAATTAATAATCCAACTATATTATATAAAGATAAACAAGTATACTTAGATAATTTAATTAATAAGTTGGAACTATTAAATCCACTATCCAGTTTAAAGAGAGGGTTTAGTGTTACATATAAAGATAATAAACTTATTAAAGATATTAAAGATGTAAGTATTAATGATATAATTAATATTAAAGTAAGTAATGGTAGTATTAAAGCTACTGTAAGCAATATTGTAAAAGGAGATATTTAAATGAAAAAAGAAGCTAAGTTTGAAGACCAAATAAAAGAGTTAGAAAGTATTATTAATGAACTTGAAAATGGAGAAGTAGACCTAGATACTTCTATTGAAAAATATACTAAGGCTATGAGTTTAGTTAAATCATGTGATGAGAAGTTAAAGAAGATTGATGAACAAGTATCTAAATTAGTTACAGAAAATAATACTATAGAAAATTTTAATGTGGAGTAGTTTATGAAAAAAAGAAGAGTAAAAAAAGGGCCTATTTTAGTATTATTCTTATTTGTTATAATTATTGTTGCTATTGTAATAGTATTATTACTGCCTAAGAAAAATAATCTAACTAATACTACCAAGAATACTGATACTAAAACTGAGACAAAGAAAGTATCCAAAGAAAAGAAAGATGATTATACTTTACGTGAAGGTGAAGAATTAATAGATAAAACTAAAACTAATATGCATTTAACTAAGTATCAAGGGGCTTATTATGTAGATGGAATTATGATTGTAAATAAGAGTTATCCGCTTGATAGTACTTACGTGCCAAGTGAACCTTATAAAGAGATTACTAGTGATTATTTATACGGACCTGATTATCTTGATAAGACGGTTATGGAGAAGTTTATTAGTATGAAAGAGGCAGCTAAAGATGCAGGATATGAACTTAAAATAAGTAGTGGATATCGTTCTTATAAAGTACAAGTCGATCTATATAATAATTATGCTGCAAGAGATGGAAAGGATGCTGCAGATACTTATTCCGCACGTGCAGGATATTCTGAACACCAAAGTGGTTTATGTTTTGATCTTAATGGTACTAATGCCAACTTTTTAGAGACACCTACTGGTGCGTGGGTAAATGAACATGCTGCAGATTACGGATTTATCTTAAGATTTCCAAAAGATAAAGAAGGAGAAACTGGATACAATTATGAAGCATGGCATTTTAGATATGTAGGAGAAGAACTAGCAAAAAAACTATATGATAATGGTAATTGGATTAGTTTGGAAAGTTATTTAGGTGTAGATAGTAAGTATGAATAATAATATAAGCATTGATGAGAAAAGAATAAGAAAGTTATATGGTGAGAAGATGTGGCATTTATGTCGAAGTCTTTTTGCTACTATACTAGATACTAAAGGACTATTATCTAGTTTACTTGAGAAGAGTTTCTATCCATCAAGATTTCTATACGAAGATATAGTAAATGATCATTTAGAAGAAGAATTTAAAGATTTCATATATTCTTTTGTTGATGTAGAAAAGAATAAAATTGTTGTTAATAAAACAGCACAACAGTTAATGGATGAAGCAGGATATATATTATACGAATGTAAAAGTGAAGGTGATATTCAATCATTTAGGAAGTATTATGAGAAAAATGAAACATTATGTACCATAGAAAATGGTGGTAGATTAAATTGGTGTCATGTATTCTTTGCAGTAAAGAAAAATGTTGATACTATAAAAAGACAAGATTTTACTCATCCTAAAAGAGAAGATGAATATGGAACTTCAGTTATAAGTATTCAATTTACTAGAGGTAAAACAAATACATTATCCATAAAGAATAGATATAATCATACAGTTAATAATCCAGATGCAACATTTCATAATAATTTAGAAGATATTATCCCCGGTTTAACACATGCATTTGAAAGAGACTATAATCTTAATATAAATCAAAATTATCACCACTTTGATTTTACTGATTATTATTATGTTAAAGCAAATGATGGTAAATATTATAGATATAATTATGAGGTAGATAATACATATTTTGGACCAGATAATATTGTTATATCTAATTTTGAATTACAGACAAGATTTATAGAGAAAGAAAACTATCTAGTATTTGATTATTTTATACTTGATTTAGTTAATAAGAAAATTTTAAAGATAGCTGAATATAATGATTCATTTTGTGATTTGTTAATTGATATTAAAAAAATTGATATTAGAAAAAGTGGGGACATTAAGGAAGTAATAATTACATCTAACAAAGGAGAAAAACAGATAATAAGACTTGATAAATATAATCGAATTATTAGCTATGAAAATGATTATGTAAAAAGAATAGGTGATAACTTCATGTATCGGAATAAGGTATTAAAACAGATTATCGCACCGAATGTGAAAAAAATAGGTGATTGGTTTTTGTATGGCAATAATTGTTTAACAGAAGCATCCTTTTCAAATGTAATTGAAATAGGTGATTGTTTTATTGCTTGTAATGAGTCATTAAGAAAATTAAATATTCAAAATGTAAAAAATATAGGCGAACACTTTTTATCGTATAATGAAGTATTGAATGAACTTATAATATCTGATAATGTTCATTATGGAAATTATTTTCTACTTTATCATAAAAATGTTTCAGGTTTATTAAATAGAGGTAAGGTTAAATGATTAAGACTAATATTATTGATATAAAAGATATTTACTATTACATAGTTATTGATTCTGATAATAATAAATATGAGTTAAATATAGAATTTTATGATATTAACAAACCTAATGTAGGAGATATTATATATTTTCCTAAAAGGATACTTGTTAATAATGGTGTATATAGTTTTGGTAAGATTAAAGATACAAATAATACTTTAGATGATTATATTGTTGTGGTTGCAAGTGGTAAAAAGGTTTATTTACAAAGATATTATGGTTAAAAGATAAATTCATTAAATAAGTATATGTTAAATTTTATATTGTGAATAATATCACAATATTTTTTTCTAGTTTTTATCTAAAATTCATTGACAAGCGAAAATATGTATGATAGTATAAATCTATAAGCAGGAGGTTTCAAATGAATAACGTAGTTGATAATAAAAATGATATCATATTTTATGAAGATGATAATGATAATCTGAAGATAGAAGTTTTATTAAATGATGAAGATATATGGTTAAATACTAATGCTATAGCTGAGTTGTTTGGTGTACAAAGACCAGCAATAGTAAAGCATATAAATAATATTTATAAAGATGAAGAATTATCTAAAAATTTAACTTGTTCCAAAATGGAACAAGTTAAAAAAGAAGGAAACAGAAATGTTAAAAGGGAACATTATTATTACAATCTTGATATGATTATATCGATTGGTTTTAGAGTTAATTCCAAGAAGGCTATTAAGTTTAGAACTTGGGCTAATAAGATATTAAAAGAGTATATTAAAAAGGGCTTTGTTCTTAATGATGATAGGTTTTTAAAAGCGAGTAGAAGTGATCAAAAGTATTTTGATGAATTGTTAGAACGTATAAAACTAATTAGAGTTAGTGAAAGAATGTTTTATCAGAAAATTACTGATATATTTGCTGAATGTAGTATTGATTATGTTAAAGATAGTGAAACTGCTACTACTTTTTATAAAACAATACAAAATAAATTTCATTATGCAATATCACATAAAACTGCTGCAGAAATCATATATGAAAGAGTTGATTCTTCTAAAGAGCATTTAGGTCTTACTAATTGGAAGAATTCTCCTAATGGCAAAATATTAAGAAGTGATGTTAGGATTGCTAAAAATTATTTAGATGAAAATGAGTTAAAAGAATTAAATGATTTAGTTAATATTTACCTTGATATTGCTGAGAATAGGGCTAGAAGACATATACCAATGAAAATGAATGATTGGGTAACCTCTTTAGAAGAAATTTTTAAAATTAATATGTATGATGTATTAAATGGTAAAGGTAAAATAAGTCATGATAAAGCGATGAAAAAAGCAGATAGTGAATATGATAAATATGCAGTTATTCAAGATAAGAGTTATATATCTGATTTTGATAAATTGGTTTATGAAACAGAACAATTAAAGTAATAATTTAAACCTAAAATACCACATTCGATTGACTTATGTGGTATTTTAGTTTAAAAATTCATATAGAATTGATTATTAATTAAAATATATGATAAAATTAAATAGGCAAGGTGATTTATATGGCAGTAATAAAAGTAATGGATACAATACTTGCAAATAAGATTGCAGCAGGTGAGGTTGTAGAAAGATGTGCATCAGTAGTTAAAGAATTAGTAGAAAATAGTATAGATGCTAACAGTACAGATGTTAAAGTAGAACTAATTGAATCAGGAGTTAAGAAGATTTGCGTTACTGATAATGGTAAGGGAATGGATAAAGAGGATGCAGTTAATTGTTTTTTGCGTCATGCAACAAGTAAGCTTAGAAACGAAGAAGATTTATTTCATATAAATACTTTAGGGTTTAGAGGTGAAGCGCTTGCTTCTATTGCATCAGTATCTAAAGTAACTCTTACAACTTGTGCATCTGATATTGGAACTATTGTAAATATAGAAGGCGGAAAAATAATTGAAGTTAAGAATGGTGATGCAAGGCGTGGTACTATTATTGAAGTTAATGATTTATTCTTTAATACTCCAGCACGGCTAAAGTATTTAAAAAGTCTTTATACAGAACTTGCTCATATAACCGATTATATGAATAAACTTGCTTTGTCACATCCAGATATTAGATTTACCCTTATTAATGATAATAAGGTATTATTAAAAACTGATGGGTCTGGTAATTTACTTAAAGTAATTAATAGTATATATGGAGCAAGCGTTAGTCGTAAGATGCTAAGTGTACATACTGAATCTGCCGATTATGAGATTACGGGTTATATTAGTTTACCTGAGGTATATCGTTCAAAGAATAATAGTATTATAACTATAGTAAATGGTAGAATAGTTAAAAATAGTAAATTAAATAGTTCTATTAATGAAGCATATCATTCCTATAAACCAGATAATTATTATCCTATTGTAGTACTTAATATTGAAGTAGATACATCTTTAGTAGATGTAAATATTCATCCTACTAAAATGGATATTAAGTTTTCTAAATTGAATGAATTAATTGAACTAGTTACTACCATGATTAAGGATAAGATTAAAGTAAAAACTTTAATACCTAATGCCAAAGAAGATATTAAAGAGAGTTATTCAATTAATAAAATAGAATATGATTATCATGAGAATATTAATACTGTAAGTGAACCTGTTACTAAATATAATATAGAAGAGCAAACACTGGATTTTGAAGAATATGTAGTTAATAATGATTTAACAAGTGATACTAATGATGATGAATTAGATTTAGAAGATAAAGTAAAAAGTGAAAGATTACCTATACTTTATCCAGTAGGTTTAGTTTGGGGAACATATATAATATGTCAAAATGAAATAGGAATGTATTTAATAGATCAACATGCTGCAAAAGAGCGTGTTAATTATGAGATATTTAAAGAGAAATTAGCAACATCTAATACTAAAATGCCAATGCTTGTACCTCTTACTTTAGAAATACCTAATAATGAGTATATAATACTTGAAAAGAATATGAGCATGCTTACTAGTATGGGATTTACTATTGAAGAGTTTGGACTTAATACTATTATTGTTAAAGAGCATCCAACATGGATAAAAGATAATATAAATGAGGTAATTAAAAGAATTATTGAAGCAGTTATAAATAGAGAAAAGGATTTTAATTTACAAAGATTTAATGATCATTTAGCTGCTACTTTAGCATGTAAAGCATCTATTAAAGCAAATACTTCTATTACTATGGACGAGGCGAAAAATTTAATAGAAGATTTAAGGAAATGTGATAATCCTTTTAACTGTCCACATGGTAGACCAACTATTATTATATATACTAAATCTGATTTAGAAAAATTATTCAAAAGAAGTGGATTTTAATTGATTGTGATATTTATATGTGATATCATTAAGTTGTAAGGGAGGTTTTAGATATGACTGATGAAGCATTAAAAGATTTAAAGAAAAAATATCAAGATTGGAAAAACGATATGATTGATTATAATACTTCAATTATTAAAAAAATTAGTTTAGAAAATGATATTAAGGAACTTGAAGAAAATGAAATTGTGAAAGAATATTTGCAAAAAAAAGTTGAAGTAGAGAGGTACACGTCAATAATTAATGGCATTAAAGAAATTAGAGGTTGTACACTTAAATATGGTGAAGATAAGATTCTAGAAAGCTGTGGAATAATTGGATCAACAAATGGTATTTATGTTTGCATTGGTGAATATCAAAAGAGACTACAAACATACTTTGAAGGTAATATGATGTATTTTAAAAATGTGCCAGATAAAATGTGTTTGTTACCAATAAATAGTGAAGCAGGAGTTTATAGAGCTTATTTAGATATTGAATCAGGTGAATGCGTTTGTAAAAGTAAGACTATGGATATGGATAGCTTTGAGGAAGAAAATACTGTTTTATATCCTGATTGCGATGATCCAATTGAATTCTACAACAAAGTTAGATTAATGTTTTTAAGAGAATGTGTTCATAATACACAAGATACGGCGATTACAAAAGTATTAGAATTAAAGAAATAAATATGAATATTGGATTTAAATTCAATATTCTTTTAAAATATCCGTAAAATGTGTAAATTAACTATTAAAATAGTGCGATTTTTGTGATATACTATTATCAAGGAGGAATAGTATGGAAAGATTAAGAAGAAAAATTGATGATTACTTAGTAGAGTGGAAGAATAGTGATAATAAAATGCCGCTTATAATAAAAGGGGCTAGACAAATAGGAAAAACTAACGCAATAAGATATTTTGGAGAAAATAATTATAAAGTATATATTGAAATTAATTTTGCTTTTATGAAGCATTTTAAATCTATTTTTAAAGATGGTTTTATGCCAGATGATATAATTAAAAACATTAGTTTAAAAATGCCTGAAGTTGAAATCATTCCTAATGATACCCTAATATTTTTTGATGAAATGCAAGAATGTGTAAGTGCAGCTACTTCGTTAAAAGCATTTAGGGAAGATGGAAGGTATGATGTAATATGTTCTGGTTCTTTGATGGGGATAAATTATAAAGAGATAGAATCTAATAGTGTAGGAAATAAAATAGATTATATTATGCGTTCTATGGATTTTGAAGAATTTCTTTGGGCAAAGGGATATAAAGATTCTCAAATTGAAGATATGTACTCGTGTATGAAAGAGTTAAAACCTTTATCGCAAGTTATGTATGATGTAATGTTAAATAATTTTCGTGATTACATGATTGTAGGTGGAATGCCTAATATTGTTAGTACTTTTATTAAAAATAATAATTTTAGTGGTATATTAAAAATGCAAGAGCAGATTTTGCTTGACTATGAAGAAGATATTACGAAATATGCTGGAGGACTTGATAAAACAAAAATATTAAGTGCATATAGAAAAATACCTGTGTTTTTAGGGAATGAAAATAAGAAGTTTCAAGTAAGTAAAATTAAAGATGGAGCAAGAAATCGTGAATATGTCGGGGTAGTTGAATGGTTGGGTAATGCAGGAATTGTTAATGCTTGTTATTCACTTGATCAACTTAGTTTACCCCTTAAGGGTAATTATAATACGGATAATTATCGACTATATTTTGCAGATACTGGACTTCTTATAGGTTCTTTAGAGGAAGAAGCACAAAATGATCTTAGAAATAATGAAAACTTTAATACATATAAAGGCGCAATATATGAAAATATAATTGGTGATATGCTTGTTAAGGAAGGTTATGATTTATATTTTTATAAAGATGATCATAAGAGAATTGAAATGGATTTCTTTATTAGAGACACCAATTCACTTATTCCAGTAGAAGTAAAAGCAAATGATAATTCAACTCCATCATTAAATAATCTTATTGATAGTAATAATTATAAAGAGATAAAATATGGTATAAAACTATGCAATAAAAATATAGGGTTTAATGGTAAATTTTATACATTTCCATACTTTTTAACGTTTTTATTAAAAAGGTTTTTAAAAGAGAAAGACAATAAATAGTAGTAGAATCTAGAGGTGTTTTGGATGAATAATTTTAGAAAAACAATGATAAATATAGCTGCACATAATAAAGATGGTGATAAACTTATTCCAGATTATACAGGTAGTTATATTCGAAAAGATATTGAATTTATTAAGTTTTTATCATATGTTGTTAATAGTAAGTATGATAGAATTAATAGTTTATTATCTAAAGATAAAATGCTATTATCTGATAGTGAATATGAAGAAATAATAAAGTATAAAGAACGAGAAAGATATTTTAAATTATTAACTAAATATGTGTATAATACTAAGGATTGTACAATATCTGAATATAAGCATGCATGTAATTATTTATATACACATAATATATATGAATTTGTTATAGATATATTTAGTAAAGAAGAGTTTTTAAATATAAATAATATCGCAACACATCTAACTAATGAGTTATCACTACAAGAATTATCTAATTATTTAAATAGTTTTAATACCAATGCTAATTTAGATAAATATAATAATTTTGAAATTGGGGATGCATATTTACTTCATTTGCTTCAAGATAAGCATAAATCGTTATGTGAAGAAGAACATAAAAAAGAATTAACATATGAAAAGAATAGGAATGATGCAGTGGTGCGTTGGAATATGAAATATTTCTTATGACACTAATAACTAGAGCTAATCTAGTTTTTCTTTGCACCTATTTACACAAAAACATTATACTTTATTGTAAAAATATATAAATTTCATGATATAATTAATTAGGAGAGTGCATATGAGAGTAATTATAAGTGCAGGAGGAACAGGTGGACATATATATCCAGCTTTAGCAATCGTAAACTGTATAAAGGAAAAAGAACCTGATTCAGAGTTTTTATATATCGGTACACATAATAGAATGGAGAAGGATATTGTACCTAAGACTGGTATTCCGTTTGTTGGTATTGAGATGTATGGTTTTAATAGAAAGAATTTACTTAAGAACTTTAAAACAATTAAGTGTCTATATAAAAGTAAGAAGCAACTTAAAAGCATTATTAAAGAGTTTAATCCAGATATAGTAATAGGAGTAGGGGGATATATTACATATCCAGTTATTACTACCGCTCATAAATTAGGTTTCAAAACTTTTATTCATGAACAAAATAGTGTTGCAGGTAAGGCTAACTTAATGATGGCTGATTGTGTTGATTTAATCGGAGTATCATTAAAATCTTCGATGAAGGAATTTCCTACTAATAAAGTAATATTCACAGGTAATCCATGTGGCGAGAATGCCCTAAAGGTTAAAAGAATAGATAAAACTACTTTAGGTTTTACTAAAGGCAAGAAGTTAGTAGTTATTGTAATGGGTTCTTTGGGGGCTGAGAATGTCCATAAGTTTATGAAAGATAATATAAATAAATTTGATGGTAAAAACTATGAAGTATTATATATAACTGGTAAGAATAATTACGAAGATATTAAATTAATTAAACATCCTAGTAATGTTAAGTTATTACCTTACTTAGATAATCTTGCTGGTTTATTTAAAGATACTGATATTTTAATAACACGTGCAGGTGCATCCACACTAAGTGAGATAATTGCTTTAAAATTACCTTCAATACTAATACCTTCACCATTTGTACCTAATAATCATCAGTATAAAAATGCCATGGATTTAGTAAATAATAAGGCAGCTTTATTAGTAGAAGAGAAGAATTTAACTTTTGATAATATAGATACTAGTATAAATAAATTATTGAGTGATAAAAAGTATTATTTAGATATAAAGAAGAATTTAGAGAGTATGCAGGTTAATGACAGTGCAACTATTATTTATAATAATATTAGAAAACTAATAGATAGGAAGTAATTATGGATATAATAGAAAAAATAGAAAAAATGAATATTGGAGAAGTTATTAAAAATCCTAGTATGAAGAATTATACTACTTATAAAGCAGGTGGTAATGCACTAGGTATTGTTATACCAGATGATACTAGAGGGTTAGTTAAATTACTTAAGTTTCTAAAAGAGAATAAGATTAAGCATAAAATACTAGGTAATGGTTCTAATTTAATATTTTCAGATTCATTATATAATGGAATACTTATTAAATTAGATAATTTTAATAAATTAGAGTTTAATGATAATTATGTTACAGTTGGAGCGGGATATTCTTTAATTAAACTTGCTTTAAGATGTGCGCGTCGAGGTCTTACTGGACTTGAGTTTGCATCAGGTATACCAGGTACCGTAGGTGGCGCGATATACATGAATGCTGGGGCTTATAAAATGGATATGGGCTATATTACTACTACAGTTAAAGTATTAGATCCAAACTTAGAAGTTAAAATACTTACTAATCAAGATTTAGATTTTCATTATCGGAGCAGTTTCTTACAGAAAGTAAATGGTTATATATGTTTAGAAGCAACACTATTACTTAGGCGTGGTGATACTAGTGCTATAATGGAAGTAATACAAGATAGAAAAATGCGACGTTTAGAATCACAACCATTAGAATACCCATCAGCTGGATCTGTATTTAGAAATCCTGAAGGAGATTATGCAGGTAGACTTATAGAAGAAATTGGATATAAAGGCTATTCTATTGGTGATGCAGAAGTTAGTTTAAAACATGCTAACTTTATAATAAATAAAGGAAATGCTAGTGGAGACGATATAAAGAAACTAATAAAAGAGATTAAAACTAAAGTAAAAGAAAAATACAATATTGATTTAAAAGTTGAACAAGAATTTGTAGAATAAGGTGATTATGTGGCTCGAAAGAATAAAAAGAGAACTAAAAGAAAATTAAAGAAAAAGCCAATAATTATATTTTTAGTAGTACTTGTATTAATTATTATAAGTGTATTATGTATTATTAATACTCATATTACCAATATATATATTATGAATAATTATTACTTATCTGATGAAGAGATTATAGATATGGCTGGATTAAAAGATTATCCTACTATCATAGATGCGAATATATTATCTATTAAAACTAAGTTAGAGAAAAACTTATATATAAGAAAAGCTAATGTATATAAAAAAGGATTTTTTAATCAGGTATATATTGATGTAAAAGAAAATTATCCACTATTTATCTATCATGACAAAACATACTTATATAACTTAAAGACTACTGAAGATACATATATAGTACCTATTATTACTAATGATATACCAGATAATATATATGATAGTTTTGTTAGTGCGATGAGAAAAGTTGATTTAGATATATTAGAACGAATATCTGAGATCAAATATGATTCTAATGGTATTGATAATGAAAGATTCAATTTAACAATGAATGATGGAATATATGTATATTTAACTTTATCTAAGTTCGATAAAATAAATGATTATGAAACAATAGTATCTACACTAGGAGATAAGAAGGGTATATTATATCTAGATAGTGGTGAGTATTTTGAAACATTTAAGAATTAGAAAATAGTCACAAAAATAGTAAAAAATATTAGAAATTTATGGAAAATAGTGTATTTCATTATTTTTTCTTTTACTTTTCTAAAAATTTATAGTATAATGATTAAAGTAGCATAGGAGTTGAATTGAATGAAACATATTTATACTAGTTTAGATATTGGTTCTGATTCTATTAAGATTGCGGTATGCGAATTATATCAAAATAAACTTAATTTACTTGCGGCTACTAGTGTTAAAGCTAAAGGTATTAAGCGAGGATTAATAACTGATGTAGATAGTGCAGCTAAGTGTATTAAAGAAGCATTTAATGATATATCAGATATGGTAGGTTTTAAAATAGATAAAGCAATTGCTAGTGTACCTAGTTATCTTGCCGAATATAATATTATTAAAGGTTCTACTGATATAAATGGCAATTCATCTATTACTAGTCGTGACGTTATGAAATCTTTAGAAGTGGCTATCTCTTCTAAAAAGCTAGAAGGTAAAGAAATGGTTACAGTTTTACCTATTGATTTTAAAGTAAATGATGATATGGCTATTAAAGATCCAGTGGGCCTTAGAGGTAATAAATTATCAACAAGAGCAGTTTTAGTTACGGTGCCTAAAAAAAATGTCTATTCGGTATTAGGATTGCTAGAACATATTGGTATCGAGGTGGTTGATATTTCTATTAATAATATAGGTGATATGTACTCATTTAAAAATAAAAACTTTGAAGAAAAAGTATCTGCTATTATAAATATTGGTAGTGATACAACCAGTATTTCAATATATAATAGGAGTGTTATTGTAAAAAGTACGATAATAAATTGTGGTGGTAAAAACATAGATGAGAGAATTGCTGAATACTTTAATATAGATATTGTTGTTGCAAGAAAGCTTAAGCATAAATATGCTCTTGCATCTAAAAAACATGCAAGGTCTAACGATTTTATA
Organism: uncultured Erysipelotrichaceae bacterium; assembly: GCA_902779035.1. Taxonomy (GTDB): domain Bacteria; phylum Bacillota_I; class Bacilli_A; order RF39; family UBA660; genus RUG12438. Next base: position 20,834 of record CACZAH010000014.1, read on the forward strand.
GAGTGTAAGGATACTAGTGGTGGTAGCATTAAAATTAATCAATATGAATTAAGTGAGATAGTAGAAGATAGTATAAAAGAAATACTTAATTTGTCTAAAAATGAGTTAAATACCTTGACAAGTAAAAGAATTGATTATATTATTATTACAGGAGGTATGTCAAATATAGCAGCGTTTGAGTATGCTAGTTATGACATATTTGGTGAAAATATAAATATAGGTTCTATGAAGATGATAGGAGTTAGAAACAATAAATACTCATCAGTAGTAGGCAATATAGTATATTTTATAAGTAAATTAAAATTAAAAGGACAGAATTATACAATGATAGATGACGGTGAGAATACTAGAAGTATTTCTGAGTCACCCGATTCAACGTTAAGTAAGATATTTGGATATTTCTTTAACGATTAGAAAGGATTAGTTATATGTTTGGATTAGAAATGGATCAAATTGCAAAAATTAAGGTAATAGGAATCGGTGGTGGCGGTGGAAATGCTGTTAACCGAATGATAGAAACTGGAGTTAAAGGAGTAGAGTTTATAGTTGCAAATACCGACTTGCAAGTTTTAAATTGCTCTAAGGCTCCAACTAAAATACAAATTGGACAATCTCTAACTGGAGGTAGAGGAGCTGGTGCTAAACCAGAAATAGGTAGAGAAGCTGCACTTGAAAGTAAGAAAGAAATAGAAGAAAACCTTCGTGGAGCTGATATGGTGTTTATCACCTGTGGAATGGGTGGTGGAACTGGTACCGGTGCTGCTCCTGTTATCGCACAAATTGCTCAAGAGTTAGGTGCTCTTACTGTAGGTATTGTTACTAAGCCTTTCTCATTTGAGGGTAAAAGAAGAATGGAACAAGCATTAGTAGGTATTGAAGAACTTAAGAAAAATGTTGATACACTAATTGTTATTCCAAATGATAAATTAAGAGAAATTATTGATAAGTCAACACCACTATTAGAATCATTTAAGGAAGTTGATAATGTACTTCGTCGTGGAGTTCAGTCTATTTCAGATTTAATTGCTGTTGCTGGATTAATCAACTTAGACTTTGCTGACGTTAAGACTGTTATGGAAAAACGTGGTAGTGCTTTAATCGGTATTGGTATAGGAGTAGGTGAAAATAGAGCAACTGAGGCTGCTCGTCAGGCTGTTGCATCTCCACTTTTAGAAACTAGTATTAGTGGAGCAACTGATGCTATTATCAACGTTACAGGCGGAAATAACCTTACTTTATTTGAAGTAGAAGAGGCAGCTGAAGTAATTAGAAGTAGCGCAAATACAGATATAAATACAATATTTGGTGCGGTTATTAACGAGAATCTAAATGATGAAATTATTGTTACAGTAATTGCAACTGGATTTGAAGATAATAGAGAACCTTTATATCATAATTATCAAGCAAGTAATAATAGTACAAAGGTTGAGGCTCCAAAAGAGAATGCTGGACAAGTTCCAACTAGAGAAACAACAAGACAAACAATTCCATCATTTGCACCTAATTCAGTAATTGATGATAGTGATGATGACGATGATGATGATATAATTCCTTCATTCTTAAGAAAAAGAGGTAGTTTTTAAAAAAAGTTATTCAAAGGCGAATAACTTTTTACTTTGAACTCATATTTTTTTTAATGTTTTCAAGTCCATTTTTTTCAATACGAGATATTTGTGCTTGAGATATACCTAATTCCTGAGCAATTTCTATCTGTGTCATACCCATCATGTATCTTTCAGTAATTATATATTTTTCTCTATCCTTAAGATTCTTTATAGCATCTTTTAAAGCAATTTTATCATCAATATTATACATATTACTTTTTTTATCCTCTAATTGATCTGATAAGTAAATAGTATCTCCTGAATCACTATAAATTGGGTCAAACATACTAATAGTTTCTCTCATACTATCTAGAGCATTACTTACTTCATATTCTGATAATTCAAGTATTTCGGCAATTTCTTTAATACTAGGTTCTTTATTATTCTTATTAGTTAATTCTTCTTTAACTTTTAATGCTTTATAAGATATATCTTTAATACTTCTTGCAATTCTAATACTATTATTATCTCTTAAAAACCTTTTAATTTCTCCAATAATCATTGGAACTGCATATGTTGAAAACCTTACTTCATGGCTCAAATCAAAGTTATCAATTGCTTTAATAAGTCCAATACAACCAATTTGAAATAAATCATCTAAATTATCAGTGCGATTATTATATTTTTTTAAGATACTTAATACTAGTTTTAAATTGCCATTAATAAGTCTTTCTTTTACGTTATTATTTCCATTTTTATACTTATCAAATAAATCTAACATCTCATCATTTGGTAGAACTTCAATATTCGCAGTATTCACGCCACAAATTTCAACTTTATGACGTGCCATATAATCTCCTTTCATAATTGTTATGGTAAAAAGCATATATTTTATACAAAATTCTTGTATAAATTTAAATAATAGTTTATTATTGTTTATAGATTTGGATGTGTTTAGTATGAATGAAGATAATTTAGTTAAATATTATAATAAGTTTAATGAGGATAAACGATTTAATTCTCGTGGAGGATATGTAGAGTATATAGTATCATTAAAGTATATTTATAAGTATTTAAATGAGTTTAATAATCCTAAAATACTTGATATTGGTGCAGGTACAGGCGCATATTCTATTAAACTTGCAGAAGATGGATATGATGTTACTGCAATAGAACTTGTTAAACATAACTTAAGATATATTGAAAAATGTAGTAAGGTTGATGCTTATCAAGGGAATGCTATTGATCTATCAAAATTTAACGATAATACATTTGATTTGGTATTATTATTTGGACCAATGTATCACTTAATAAGTAATGATGATAAGATAAAAGCTCTTAGTGAAGCAAAAAGGGTTACAAAAAATAACGGTATTATAATGGTTGCTTATATAATGAATGACTATGCAATAATTATGCATGGCTTTAAAGATAATAATATAATGGATGCAATTAATAATAATTTAGTAGATAATAATTTTCATGTTACTCCTAATGAATGCGACTTATATTCTTATGTTAGAATCGAAGATATAAATAAATATAATAAGAAAGTAAAATTAGAAAGAATTAAGATTATAACTCCAGATGGTCCTACTAACTATATAAGACCAATTATTAATAAGATGGATAAAGATGTATTTAATAAATATATTGATTATATATTGTCTATTTGTGATAGAAAAGATATAATTGGTGCGAGTGCACATGTGGTTGATATATTAAAGAAAAAATAACCTTTTATACACGTATATTTCACTTATAGGCAATATTTTGCAAAACTAGTTGCAATCATGACTTGAATATGCTATGATTAATTTGTACTCAAGATAGAGTGCAGTGCATTTTTTAGTAATCATCGATGCACTTTAAATAATTCAACTAGTAATCTCTGTTGAATTGAAAGGGGTATTAAATACTCTTTTTTTGTATATATTTAAGTAGGTGGTGTTATGCGTTTATCAGAGTTACAAAATAAAAACATAGTAAATGTTAATGATGGCAAAATGATTGGTAATATTATTGATATTGATATAAATAGTGATGGTATATCGAGTGGAATAATTGTTGAAAAAACAAAGTTTCTTATATCAAGATTTTCTAGTAGTGGTGAGTTTATTGTTAAATGGAATCAAATAGAAAAAGTAGGAGAAGATGTTATACTTGTAAATATGCATCTTTAAAAAAAATAATAAACATGATACAATAATTATGGTGATGAAATTGAAGGTTTTATTATATACAGAAGGATTAAAAACAATATCAAAGTCAGGATTGGGTAAGGCAATAAAACATCAAATGCGGGCCTTAGAAGAAAATCATATTGATTATACAACAGATTTAAATGATGATTATGATATACTACATATAAATTTTTATGGGCCAAAGTCTTATTTGTTTGCTAAAAAAGCAAAAAAAGAAGGAAAGAAGATAATTTA
>CACZAH010000015.1 GCA_902779035.1 uncultured Erysipelotrichaceae bacterium
ATCTTCTATTTTAATATCATCTGTTACTGCAATCTCATCCATTTATAATCTACCTCCTATAATTTTAGCAATATCATTTATTACAGTCGCACACACATTTTTATCATGTATTACATCTATACCTGACTTTCTATATCCAATATGATTTATAGAATTACCTGAATGATATACCTTATTATTATCTATTACGAAATACCTATCATGAAAAGTATCATCATAATATATAGTTAAATTATTATAATCCCTATTATACTTTTCTATATCTAATTTAGATAGTTTACTTCTTTTACCAGTAATTAGAATAACCTTGCACTCTAAACTTCTTATCATATCTAGAAATGTTTTATCAGTATATCGATCCACTACAATCAATTCATCTTTAGCTTCTCCAAATATATCTAATACTTTTGAATAAGCATCATATACTTTACCATTAAAATATACATGATTTATTTTTTTAGCAGTCTCTAACTTATCAAATGATTCTTGTAATAATTTTATATCTACTGTATTTTTATTAATTCTTTCATTATCTTCAAGAACCATATTGTTTATATATTTTTGCTCAATCAAATTACTAGAAATATAGTGTCTCATTGCAACAAACGCATCCATTATTCTTAATACTCACTTCGGTTGCAACTTTAGTCTTAAGAATTGTAGCTAACATAGCCACTCCTTGTTCTGTAAAAACTCTAACTTTATATCTTCTTCCGCCATGTGTCCCACCAGTACTTGAGGTCAAATTTTTTGACCTCAAATTATTATATTCCTCATTTTCTAACACCCACGAAAATCTCTCAGGAAACTTACTAGGATTATTTCTTACAGCTTGATTAACTTCCTTTGTTCCATTTTTACATCCATAAAGGATTGCTAAATCAGAATCAAGCATTACATACTTACCTCTAATTTCATATATCATATCTTCTATTTTAATATCATCTTTAACCATAACATCTTTCATGAATTTACCTCCTCTTAGTGCACTAAGGCATACATTATCACAAGCAATATTCATTGTCAAACAAACACTTTATCAATAATTACACCTTTATCTATACACTATTTTAAAATCTGTATATCAATATTTAAAATACGGTATTATTGGGAGTGCAGAAAAATCAAAAATAAAAATAGAATGATTATTCACATTCTATTTAACTAATTCATATGTATCTCTTGATATCATTACTTCTTCATCCGTTGGAACTACAAAGCATTCAATACTTGAATCATCAGATGATACTTTAACAAATTTTCCACGACAGTTATTAGCTTCACTATCTGCTTTTACTCCTAGTGATTTTAAAGATTCCATGATTTCCATTCTTGTATCTATTCCATTTTCTCCAATACCTGCAGTAAATATAATTGCATCTGCTCCATCTAGTAATACATAATATCTTGCTATATAGTTTACTATACTTCTTACAAACATTTTTTCAGCTAGAATACATTTTTCATTACCCTCTTTAATACCATCTTCTATATCTCTTGAATCTGATATACCACCAGTAATTCCTTTAAATCCACTTTCTTTATTTATTAAATGATCGATATCATCTGCACTATAACCTAAGTTTTTAATTAAGTAAGGTATAATTGATGCATCCATATCACCAGTACGAGTACCCATAATAACTCCAGCATTAGGAGTAAATCCCATCGATGTATCTACTATCTTACCATCTTTAACAGCACTTATACTACATCCACTACCAATATGACAAATAATAAGTTTTTTATTTTCTTTATAGTGTTCTTCCATAGTCTTAGTAATATATTTATGACTTGTTCCATGAGCACCATATTTTCTAATACCATGATTTTCATATAATTCATAAGGTAATGCATATAGATAAGTTTCTTTGGCCATTGTTTGATGGAATGCAGTATCAAATACTACTACATGTTTCGCACTACTAACAATATCCATAAATGCATTAATACCAACTAAGGCAGCTGGATTATGTAGAGGAGCTAGTGGAGATAATGAATCAATAGTTTTAATTACTTCATCAGTAACTAATACACTCTTATCAAACTTATCTGCTCCTTGTACTACTCTATGTCCAATTCCTTTAATCTCATCTAAACTGTCTACTATTTTATTATCTAGTAATTCTTTAACTAATATTTTTACTGCTTCTGCATGGTTAGTTAAGTTAGCTTCTTTCTTAATCTTTTCTCCATTTAATTTATAACTATAAAAACTATTATCAATACCAATTCTCTCAAAGTTACCTGATATTAATACTTTTTCGATAGGCATTTCATACATTTGAAACTTTAATGATGAACTACCACAATTAACTGCTAAAATCTTCATATAATCCTCCTATATTTCATACTCTATTAATCTTAAATTAGGTATCTCAAGCTTACTCATATCTCCATCTTCTGGTATAGGATGAAGACAATAATGAATTGCACGAAGTACTGCGCTATGAGTTACTACTAAAACATTTTTATCCTTATATCTTACTTTTATATCCTCTAAAAATTCTGATACTCGAGCAAGTAAATCTTGTACTCTTTCAATTTTATTATTATCTGTATTTATAAAGAAATTCCAACACTTTACTGTATCAACTTCTTCAATATGTGCACCTTCACACATTCCCCAGTTGCGTTCAACTATTCTATCATCTATATTTATTGGATACTTATCAAATGTAATAATTGATGCAGTATCTACTGCTCTTTTAAGCGGAGATGAAATAACAACATCTATATCAAGTTTATCTACTGTATCTCTTAACTCTTCTGCATCCTTAATACCTTTTTCCGTTAAATCCCACTCTGTTTGTCCTTGAATTAAACCTAATTTATTTCTAATAGTCTCTCCATGACGAACAACATATAATATCATATCATTTTCTTTCCTTCATTGTTGGAAATAATAATACATCACGTATTGATGATTGTTCTGTAAATAACATAATTAATCTATCAATTCCATATCCTATACCACCAGCAGGAGGCATACCATACTCTAATGCTTCAACAAAGTCATAATCAATATCATTTGCCTCATCATTACCCAAATCTTTTTCTTTTAACTGTGCTTCAAATCTTTCAAGTTGATCTATTGGATCATTTAACTCAGTGTATGCATTCGCACATTCATGTCCTGAGATAAATAATTCAAATCTCTGCGTAAATCTAGGATCCTCTGGATCTTTCTTAGTAAGAGGAGAAATTTCAATTGGATGGCCATACAAGAATGTTGGTTCAATCAATGTTTCTTCTACATACTTCTCAAAGAATTTATTTATAATATGACCATATTGTTTTTCATGTTCTTCAAGTTCAATATTATGTTCTTCGGCTAATTTGATACACTCATCAACACTAGTTATTGCTTTAAAATCAATACCTGTTTTTTCTTTTATTGCATCAGTCATACTAATTCGCTTCCATTTACCAGATAAATCTATATCATGTCCTAAATAGTTAAATGTAGTTTTTCCACATACTTTATTAGCTATTTCTTGATACATCTCTTCTGTTAGATCCATCATACCATCCAAATCAGAATATGCTTGATACACTTCCATCATTGTAAACTCTGGATTGTGCTGTGGATCCATACCTTCATTTCTAAATACTCGCCCTATTTCATATACAGATTCCATTCCACCTACAAGAAGTCTTTTTAAGTTTAACTCTAAGGCAATACGTAAATACATATCTATATCTTGTGTATTATGATGTGTAATAAATGGACGTGCAGCAGCTCCAGATAAAAGATTAGTTAATATTGGAGTTTCTACTTCAGTAAATCCTTTATTATCTAAGAAGTTTTGAATACATCTAATAATTTTAGGACGCATAAATGCAACCTTCTTAGATTCTTCATTCATAATTAAATCTACATAACGTCTTCTATATCTCTCTTCTATATCAGTTAATCCATGGAATTTCTCTGGAAGTGGTCTTAATGCTTTTACTAAATGATTATATTTTAAACACTTAATAGTAACCTCACCAGTTCTTGTTTTCATAATCTTACCATGCACACCAACTATATCACCAATATCAGCTGTTTTAAATAAACTATAAGATTCTTCGCCAATATCATTAATAGAAATATATACTTGTATTTTTCCAGTTTTATCTTGAATAGACATAAATGAAGCTTTTCCCATTTTCCTTATAAACATTATTCTACCGGCAATAGTAGCAGTATCATCCATATTCTCAAATGCATCATGATCTACATCTTGATATTTTTCTTTAATATCAGCTGCAAAATCAGTTCTTTCAAATCTTTCGCCAAATGGGTCAATTTCAAGATTTCTAATATTCTTTGCTTTTTCTCTTCTAGCTATTTCTTGATCTGTAAACTCTCTCACAAAATCACTCCTTCTTCGTTGATTAATTATATCATTATTTTTAAGTATTTGCAATTAATTTAAATATATGTTATTATGTATACAGGAAGCAATGCTTCATATAATATAAAAAGGATACATTTGAATGGTGTAATCAGATGTTATCCCAATTTTTGGTGTAGCATCTAAAACAGCTTATTATGTTTCAGATGCTTTTTACTTACCTTGTAATAAGTAATATAACAATGATAAGTAAAACTAAAATAACAAAATACATTTCTTTTTTAGTCATATTATCATTCCCCTTTCACATAACCAAAACCCACCAAAATAATAAGCATTTTGAGTAAAGGGGTAACATCTGAAATTCAAACATATCCGAATAGTATTGTAACAAACTTATACTATCAATACAAGTATAAATCATATGTTTTTAAGGAAATCATCAAGTAAATTTATGATTTCTTTTTTAGTCTTTGTTTTAAATATTTTCTGCTTTAATTCTTTAGTACTAGGTATACCTTTTAAGTAATATGCAATATGCGTACGCATCTCAAGAAGTGCAACTTTCTCATTCTTAGTACTTAGAAGTAAATCCATATGTCTTTTAATCATATCAAACTTCTCTTTGATAGTTACTTCATTTGGTAATGTACCACTATCTAAATAATCTACACATTCTTTAATAAGCCAAGGATTACCTAGTATACCTCTACCTATCATTACTGCATCACATTTAGTATAATTCAGCATATATTTTGCATCAAAACAAGATTTAATATCTCCATTACCAATTACAGGAATAGATACATTTTCTTTTACTTGTTTAATTATATCTAAATCTACTACTCCACTATAACCTTGAGCACGTGTTCTACCATGTACTGTAATTGCGCTTGCTCCTGCTTTTTCAACAATCTTTGCTATTTCTACTGCATTAATGCTATTAGCATCCCAACCACTTCTAATTTTAACTGTAACAGGAACAGATACATTATCAACTACTGCCTTAACTATTTCATATACTTTATCTGGACTTTTTAATAATGCACTACCAGCTTGAGCAGATATAGCAACCTTAGGTACAGGACATCCCATATTTATATCTATAATATCAGGCTTCATAGTACTCTCTATATACTTAGCAGCACTTACAAAAGAATCTTTATCACTACCAAATATTTGTTGTGCGATAGGTCTCTCAAAATCAGTCATATAAAGCATATCTATAGTCTTTTTATTACCATAAGTAATTGCTTTATCACTAACCATCTCTGCAACTATTAACCCTGCACCAAACTCTTTAATAATAGTTCTATAAGCACTATTACTAATACCTGCCATTGGCGCCATTACTACATTATTTTTAATTTCAACACTACCTATCTTAAACATAAATCACCTAGTCTTTTTTCTATCTACAGTATCACTACTACTATCATTCATCACAGATTCATAATATCGAATCTTCTCTATGTTTACTCTAGCATCTTTCTTTACACCAAACAAATCTTTATTAAGCATATCTATTCTCTCTTTAATATTATTACTAAATTCTTTATATTCTTTATCCATCTTATTAATATTCTTTAATTCTTCTTTATATCTTTTTATCTTAAAAAACCTAACAAGCACTAATATTAATTCTAAATATATGATAGATATACTCATTATAGAAAAATAAACACTTTTAAATACTAAACCAATAGATATTAATAATAGTAAAATATTAAACTTATCAATACCCCTAAATCTTTTTAGTCTAACTATCTTAGATTTAATTAATCTTTCATTTAACTTTAAAGTATTATACAAACTTAATGCATTATTATACTCTATAAATAATTTATACTCATCATGATATCCATCTTCTATTTTTTTATTTAATAATACTAATTCCTTATTTAACTTATTAATAATACTAGTAATATTTATAATATCTACACTACTTTTATTAGACTTCTTAACCTTATTATTACTATCTATATTAACACTTACACTATTAGTTTCTAACTCTTTTTTAACTTCATTAATTAGCTTCATAACAGTATCATCCCCATTATTTAAATCAGGATGATACTTCTTTATTAGTTTCTTTAATCTTCTTTTAACACCACTATCATATACACCATTATACTTTAAATAAGTATAAATCTCTTCCTTAGTCATAATACTCCTATTTATTATTAATATAATCTAATACATCACTAACCGTATTATTAAAATTATTAAAGTCTACATTAAACCACTTTACATCTAATTGATGATTAAAAAATGTATATTGTCTTTTAGCATAATGTCTACTATTTTGTTTAATTTTATCTAAACAACTATCTAAGCTAGCATTACCTTCAAAGTATGGAAATAACTCTTTATAACCAATTGGTGTTAATACTGCCTTAGTTCTGATATTACTATCAAAAACCTTCTTTGCTTCATTTAATAGACCTTCATTAACCATTATATCTACTCTTTTATTTATTCTATCATAAAGTATATTTCTATCAGTCGTAAGTCCAATAAACAATGTATCATAAAGTAATTTATCAGTCTTATCTTTTTTACTATAAGCAAGTTTAGTAGACTCCATATAGTTTAAAGCTCTAACCAGTCTTTTACGATTATTCTTATGAATAGTATTGTCTTTATCCATACTCATTACTTTATTATATAACTCATCATTACTTAGCTCATCATAGGTATTATTATCATCATTTATAAACTCATAATCATATAAAGCTGCTTTAATGTATAAGCCTGTTCCTCCAACTAATATTGGAGTTTTACCTCTTTTAATTATATCATCTATATATAGTCTACAATCTTTTTGATAATCAAATACTGTATAATCTTCAGTAATATCTTTGATATCAAATAGATGATGCGGAATATTTTCTTTTTCTTCTTCTGTTACTTTTGCAGTTGCAATATCTAATCCCTTATATACCTGAGTAGAATCTGCATTAATAACTTCACCATTAATCTTTTTTGCAAGTTCTACACTTAATTTAGTCTTACCTACGCAAGTAGGTCCTAATATAACTATTACCATAAATCACCTTATAAACATACTATCGCCAAAAGAGAAAAACCTATAATTATTCTTTATAGCTTCATTATATGCATTCATAATTATTTCTTTAGAAGAAAATGCACTAACTAACATTAACAGTGTTGATTTAGGTAAATGAAAATTAGTAATTAATCCATCTATAGCTTTAAACTTATATCCAGGATATATAAATATATCTGTAAACCCACTACATTCTCTAAAATCCCCGTATTCATTCATAATAGTTTCAAGTGTTCTAGTTGTAGTTGTTCCAACACTAATAATACGTTTCCCTTCTTGCTTTGCTTTATTTAATATATCAGCAGTACTTTTATCCATAGAATAAAACTCGCTATGCATCTTATGCTTTGTTACATCTTCAACATTAACTGGCCTAAAAGTACCAAGACCAACATGTAAAGTAATAAATACAATCTTAATACCTTTTTCCTTTATCTTTTCAATTAACTCATTAGTAAAATGTAACCCTGCAGTAGGAGCAGCCGCACTACCTATATTTTTAGCATATACTGTCTGATATCTATCTTTATCATTTAGCTTTTCATGAATGTAAGGAGGAAGTGGCATCTCACCTAATTCATCAAGAATTTCATATAGTATACCATTATAAATAAGTTTAAATACCCTAATACCTTCATCTCTAACCAAAATACATTCAGCCTTTAATTTATCACTAAAAACTACAATAGTACCAACCTTAATTCTTTTTGCAGGTTTGACTAAACACTGCCAAATATCTTTTTCTTCTTCTTTTAACATAAGTATTTCAATCGCAGCCTTAGTATCCTCTTTTACACCATAAAGCCTAGCAGGAATTACTTTAGTATCATTCATAACAAGTATATCATTACTGTCTAATTCATCAATAATACTATCAAACTTACTATGCTTAATATCCCCAGTATTTTTATCCAATATCATTAACTTAGATGAATCCCTTTTTTCCAAAGGAGACTGAGCAATTAATTCAGCAGGTAAATCATAATTAAAATCATCAGTTCTTAATTTTTCAGTTTTCATGCAATCACCGCAGTTATTTTACCATGGAATAGAAAAAAAAGAAACTCTGGTTTGAGTTTCTAAATAGATTCTGCAACTTTGACTGAGAAATTTTTTAAACATCCATTTTTTTATTCGCATGTTCCCACTCGTTGTTATAGAATCTAAAAATCAATTTGTTTATCATGGAAAGCAAATAGGGTCTTTTGTTTTTCCTATGTCTACTATTGTTTTAGGATTTTTTGGCTTTGTAGAATACAAACATTTTTCTTCAGTATTATATTTTTCATTAGAAACAAGGTTAATCCAACTCTGGCCTTTCTTTATACATGACGCTCCCCTAACGTGGCATTTACCATCAATACGATCAAAATAGCGGCCATCACCACATTCTTTATGAAAATGTTGACACTTATAAGTTATTTTTAATCCATCCATCCAAGGAACTAACTCATAAGCTTCACCTGCAGGTGTGCCATATCCAAAACAAGTACAGCAATCAGGTGCACAAGGATACTTTTGAAGGAAAGAATCACTTGATGATTTACCTGAGCTAGATGAGCTACTCTTACTGTTACTACTGTTTTTACTACTACTACTGTTTTTACTACTACTACTGTTTTTACTACTACTACTGTTTTTACTACTACTATTGTTTTTACTATTGCTGTTATTATAGGTATTATTGTTATAACTATTGCTATTGCTATTGCTATCGCTATTGTTGTTATTATAAACTTCATCACAATTTGAACATCTATATGTTGTTGTTTCTGCTATTGGCACAGAATAAATTCTGTTTTTACAACTAGAATCACTGTATACTGTTATTGTTCCTTTTCTTACTCTTAAATCGCTATTAATAGTTAAATCTCTAACCTCTTGTTTACCATTTGTAGGAACTTTTACACAACTTCCTTCTACCCACAATGAGCCATTATTATATGTTCTCCATTTATAATAATATGTATCTGTATTATCTATTATATTAAATATAAATCCATTATTAATAACTGTCCCATTAGTTTGTGAACTTGATAAGTTTCTACCTACTGAAATTGTAAGTGGAGGACAATTAGAACACTTATATGTTTTGCTTTCAATAGTTTTTATTTTATTTTTACAACTTGCATCTCTATATAAAGTTACATTTACTTTTCTTGTTCCATTTACAGTAAACGATCCTTCATGTTCTCCCTCTGTTACTTTAGTACACTTAGTATTATAATTATTACTACCATTTAAATAGTTTGACCATATATAATAATATGAATGTGCTTTATCTCTTATTTTAAAATCAATGTTAATTTTATACTTTGTATCTTTTGAAATTGATGTAACACTATTCTGTGGTTTAAATGTTGCATCTACATCATTAGGACATCCCCCTCTACAAGTATATGTTTTACTATCAACAGATGTAACCTCACTTGTACAACTAGAATCACTATATACAGTAACATTTGCCTTTCTTTTACCATTTACAGTAAATGATCCCTTATGTTCTCCTGGCACAACTTTTTTACACTCAGTTCTATAATTAACTTCATCATAAAAATAGTTTTTCCATATATAGTAATATGTCTTACTTGTATCTTTAACATCAAAAATTACGTTAATATTATACTTTTTATTAGCTGACACACCTGTTGCATTACCTTCTGGTTTAAAAGTTACAACAACAGGATTATCTACTGTGTTAGTATCTTGATTGTTATTTACACTTTCGTTAGTTGTATTTGAATTATTATTTTGCTCTGTATTAGTTATTGCATTTGTATTTGTGTTTGTATTGTTGTTAGTGTTAACATTATTTTCTTTATTATTATCATTAGCGTCTACACTATGTTCTTCCTTAACTGCAGGCATTGTTTCTTTATATACACACTTATTACCATTTAATGTATAGCCCTTTAAACATACACGTTTTACACCAATTTCCTCTTGATAAGAATTTAATGAACCAACGTTTCTCTCTAAATAGCTTTTAAGTGCAGTCTCATCTTCATAAAAAACAGATCCATTTTGAGTAACATCCGCTGCAACTATTTGTAGCTCTGATAATTTACTTGCATCATCATCTTCTTCTTCATAATAAGAATAATTAATATATTTAGATAATAAATCTAAATCATTCTTATCTACTTTATTATCTGAATTAATATCACCTAGTATAGCAGCATCTACGCTCATTTCTTTAACGCATTTATCGCCTTCAAGAGTATATGTATTATCAAAGCAATAATATTCTGTAATAGAGTTACCCATTAATTTTGATAAACTACCAGTTATAATTAAAACAACAACTAAACATATTAATGTAATTGATATCACAATTGATAATACTTTTTTTATTCTTCTATTCCTTATTTCTTCATTACTCGGTCTTCCAACATGAACATTCTTTTTAAACATAATACTAATCTCCTTACCCTATGTAGATAGAATATCACAATAATGTGCTATAGTCAATTATTTATTTGCTTTTGTACTGTTAATCTATATTTAAGTTGCTTAGTATATATTTTTTAAAGCACATAATCCTAATCGTGCAATATATTAACTACTTCACCAATATATATAGTATGAATATCAGAATCACTATAAAGTTTATCTTTTATATCACTTGGTATAGAATTAATATCCATATCTTGTGAATATAACTTCTTACACACTAATGTTTCCTTTGCTTCTTTAAATGTAGTTATATTATCTAGAAATTTTGGAGTTAATTTAGTTAGGCTAACTTTATCTTTATCTCTACCCGATACACTTCCTAGTATTCCTAAGGCTTTCTTATATTCATCACTATAGAAACTAACAGTAAAATATTTATTATTTTCTAATAGTTCATGTGTATAACGACTCTTTCTAACAAATACTGTAACTACTTCTTTTTGCCATAAAGTACCTAGTGTTCCCCAACTAATTGTCATAGTATTGTATTTATTTTTATCACCCACTGTAAGTAGTGCCCAATCTTTATTAAACTTCTTAAATATATTTACATTATAATCATCTATTTTCATAAATTATTCCTTTCTAATTTTACCAAATTCATCTAATGAAGCATTAATACTCCAACTATTTATATCATTAATTACTCTTAATTTATCATCTCTAGTGCGGGAACAATATAGTATTCCATAGAACCATCTTTATTTAAATTTACTTTAAATAGCGCGGTATCAATAGTTTCATTATTAAATAAGAAATTACCCAAATTATATATAATTGGTTTATCATTATATACCTCTACACCCTGTAATGTATGTGCATGATGTCCCACAACCATATCAGCTCCGGCATCTATATATGCATGTGCACTACTAACCTGTTCATCTTCTAACTCGTGTGAATTCTCACGTCCAAAGTGTATTATTGGTATTACGTAATCTGAGCTACTTCTTAATTC
Source organism: uncultured Erysipelotrichaceae bacterium (assembly GCA_902779035.1). Lineage (GTDB taxonomy): Bacteria > Bacillota_I > Bacilli_A > RF39 > UBA660 > RUG12438. The sequence goes on from CACZAH010000015.1 coordinate 11,828, forward strand.
CTTTATTAAATTAATCATATCAGTAGGGTCATAACACCTAAATACACCACCAGTATCATTTGTTGCGCCTGGAGTCATTATATTTTTTTCAGCACGCGTTGCGGATACAAAAGCTATCTTATAACCATTTATTATAAAATAATAAGGTTTCTTTGCTTCTTCTATATTGTGTCCGGCACCAATATGTGGAATACTGTATTCGTTAAATGCATCAAGCATATCATTAAATGCATCTAATCCATAATCATAAACATGGTTATTAGCTAGAGTTACCATATCTACACCCATCTCATCATATATAGATAATCTTTCAGGTTTAGCTTTAAATGTATATGTTTTATTTGGAAGTGCATATCCTCTATTACTTACGGTAAACTCAGAATTTGCAATCATTATATCACTAGTAGTCATAATATTAAGCATCTTACTTCCAAGAACTCCGTTTATTCCACCACGAGAATCATAAACAGGAGCAATAAACCAATTATCTGCAAGCGATACATCACCTACAAAACTAATTGTACTTGTATCTTTAGACTCTACTATTTTAACATTATCCATATTATCATATGCTTTATTATATAAATCATTTAATACTATATATGAATTATTAGTAACTCGATGCCACATACTTGAATTATAATCACTATTTTCAAGTAACTTATCTAACTTTTTTAAAGAGCCTTTATAATTAGTATCTACCCACTTAATAAAAGATGTATCTACATCATAATCTTTTAATTTATTTGATATTTTACTCACCAAATCAATCTTTTTAACACTTTTACTCTTATCTCTATTCTTACTATACTTACTAAGTAATATCATTAAACTAATTAATAAAATGATTACTACTATAAATATAAATAATCCAATTTTTACACTTTTCTTTAATCTTCGTTTCATAAATCACCCTACTTTGATAACAATAGTATAACACACATTAAAAAAAGCAACATAACTACTATGACTGTCACTTTTTCATACATGTGCAATTATTTAGTCTTTTTTGTATCGTCGTTATATAGTTCTCCTATTTCACGACTAGACATACTATCAAAGTCTAACTTATCTGGTTTTTGACTCTTGTGTGATAATTTCCAAAAAAATGATTTCGAATCATATCTTTGCTTAGCTAATTCTATTAATGCTTTTTTCTCTTCTTTTAACCTCTCTATTTCTTCTTTACGTTCTTCTTCTCTAATTTTTTCTTCAAACTGTAACATAAATGCAACTTTTTCTTCAAAAGTATTAATTGGAATATCACACGATTTCCTAAATTCTGCAAATTTAGCTGTTAGACTATCAGCGTATGAATCATTCATATGCTGATACATCATATCATATTTAGTAACCAATAAATTATAACGTGCTCTTGTTATTCCATCAAAATTATTCATTTCCTACCTCCACTAAATTAAGTTTAACAGAATAGTTTTTTATTGTCAACTATCAGTTTAGTTGAATAACGCAACAATATGTTGTATAATTGTATTACCTATTAATCAAACAACATATGCATAATTTGTCATATTAAAGGAGGCTAAATGAAAAAACAACCACAAGTAACAGAACTAACAAGAAAAAAACTCATAAATAGTTTTTGGAATTTATATAAAGAGAAAGATATAACAAAAATAGGAATTAAAAATATATGTGATTGTGCAAAATATGATCGAACAACATTTTATCGATATTATAATGATATAACAGATATATTAAATAAATTAGAAGATGAAATTATAATTAGTATTGCAAATAGCATTAGTAAAAACATTAATGACAAAAATAGTAATAAAATTAATTATGATGGCTTTAATATATTTAATAATAAATATGGCGAATACATTACTATTTTTTACAAAAATGGTAACCGCAATTTTTATAATAAACTAAAGCGAATAATTAAAAAGGATGTTTATAAATATTTTAATTTTAGTATAGATAATGCTGATATTGAAGAATTTATTTTTGAATTTGTATTCTCTTCACTTATTAACTCTTATGTTTATTGGTATAATCATAAAAATATCATGAGTTTAAAATCATTCGTAGAATTTGCAAACAATGTAATATCTAATGGTATAAATATAGTTTTAAAAAATACACATAAGTAAAAAGGCAAGCATAACTTGTCTTTTGCTATTTTAATATAGTACCTCCCCACTCAACTAAAGTAAAACCTTTTCTTTCTACTTTAGTTAATTGTTGTTCCTTTATGTCTATTTTCTCATCTAATGGCATATATTCCATATTAATTCTAATCAATGTATCTGGTTTAGGTGTGATTAAAAGAGGCATATTATTATTTTGTTCTTCCAACGTTTCAAACCTTATGTAATTATATTTATTACTATCTAACTTGGGCAACCAATATATTATAAACTCTTCTTGTTCTTTATAGTTTAATCCTAATATTTCTAACTTCTCTTCTAAGAAACTGAGTGCATCTTCTCCCTTAACAATAAAACCTTCTTCTTTTATTCCGTTTGATTCAGTATTAATTCCTTCCCAAAACAATGAGTATAACTTTCTTCCTGTTCTTTTATCTATAAGAGTACCATCAGGATTAGCTTCTATATCCCAATAATCATTATATTTAGGATATGTTACTGTTAATTTATCAGGATTTCCTAGTTCTACTTTAATACTCATAGTATCTTCTGGATATAGATAAATTATTGGCTTTAAATCTTCATCTCCACTATTAGTTATACTGTTAAATAATGTCTCTAATTCTTCTTTAACACTTTTATAATTATTAGGGTACATCATATATCCTGAAGAACTTATTCTTTTATTGTTATCATATACAATACTTATAGAAAATGTATCTCCATCTAATACATTTTTATCTGACTTATTAAACCCATCCCAACTACTTACATTATATTTATTTAGTATTTTTTCTATATCATTTAATATACATTTATCTACATTATACTCTTCTTCATTAGAACTACCATATCTTTTTATGTAACATACAATTATTATTACATTCAAGTTTATAATATGTATCACTATTAATCATATATCCATTAGTATATCTAAACTCAATACTTTTAATATCTTTAATACTTTCTTTTTGCTTTTGCCTAAATATAATAAAAAGTAATAAAACAGATATAACAATAATTATTACTATCAATATTTTTAATTTCATAATCTCACAACCTTTACTAAAATAATTGTATCATTAAATACTAAATATTGAAAGAAAAAGTGAGCCTAAGCCCACTAATTAGTTAATGTAAGTGTTGCAGTATCAATAGGTAGATTATCATAATTTGTATCTGTTAGTGTAATTGTTCTTGTAGCTCCTACAGCGTTAATTATTTCTACTGTTGAGGTTTGGGTAGTTAATGTAGTACTCTGTACTTCAGTACTAAATTCATGGTCACCATCTGATGCTGTTTGCTTAAAATATATTGTAGGGGCACCTGTTGTAGCATATGGAACATTATCAAATACTGCATCGCCTGTTGAATCTGTAGTAATTACACTACCATATTCTGTACCTGTTGCATCAGTTCTCATAAAAGTTGCACCCACTATTGGCGTACCAGCTATAGTACCAGTATCAGTAACGTGTAAAGTTAAAGTACCTGTTGCAGAAACAGTAAATGCATAGTTATTAGTTGCAGCGTCTACTGTAATACTAGCAGGATCAATGGAAGTATTATCATATCCTGTAACATCAGCTGTAACAGTATAAGTACCATTAATTAAGTCAGTAGTACCAGTACCATTTGTAATATTAACTATCTTTGCCATAAAATTATCTCACCTCTTTCAATTGGCAGATTATCATAATAATAATCTGTTAATAAAAAGGTAATAGAATCAGGATTTTCATTTATAATACTACGATTAAATCTAAAACAATAATTGTTACTATTAATATAGATAGTAGTAGTTATTCTATCATTTAAAGATATTGCTACTACTCTATATATTTTATTATTTTTTAAACATATATTAAGTTTATTATTATATGTTTTTTTATTATAAACTAAATTATTACAATCATCATAAATAAGCACGTCTGCTTGATTAATATTGTTATAACCTAGCCCTAAAAAATTTAATGTTATATTCATCTTATCACCTTTCACTTTATTATATTAAAGTATTAAAAAGTGAATTATATCATTCAACTAAAAAAAGATTATTTAATCTTAATCTTTCTTAATAATACACAAACAGTAACAAAATTAGCTATAATAGTTGCAGCATCAAAGAGTGCAGCGGTATATGCTTTTATACATATATCATATATTAACCATAATATAGTTGTAAGGATTATCATAATCTTAAACTTAGTTACTTCTTTTATGTTCATAAACCATAAATATACTGTTGAAGCTACTAATGGAAGTAAACCTATTATTCCTAAATTATTAAAGTATAATGATAATCCAATAGATAAAATAGTTATTATAATTATACTTTTAATATCTAATTTATCTTTATAACAAATTATATTTCTTATTAAATTTATAAAATTTACAACAGCACCAACATACCCACCTAAAACTATATTACTAATTACAGCTAAGCCTACTTGTATAATCTGCATAAGTATTATTTGTTTCTTGTTATTTAACAAACCAGATAAAGTCAGTGCAATAGAGGCAAGTAACGCGACTATATTTCCTATTATTAAACCCATTTTATCTCCCTCTTTAATCCTATTATAATAGATACAATTGATACTATATTAGCAGTCGCTCCTGCAATTGATAAGACATAAATATTATATATAAGCCATAATATATAACAAAATAAAGCCGTCTTTTTTACTGTTTTACTATTTCCTAACCATGTTGGAATTATATAAATAATTGCAGCTACTAGTGGAAATAATGATAATATATTAGTAAATGTATAGATAGATACACCAATATATATTAAAATAAATATTATTAAGAATAATACACTTGATAATCTTTTATTCTTTTCTTTTAAAACTATAAAAATATCTCTAAATATAGCAATCACTTTAGTTATACATCCACTATATGCACCAAGCATTAAATAATGAACTAAATTTATTATATTTGATATAACCATACATAAAAGTATATCTTTTTTATTCACTTTTTGATATGCATAAAGTGATATTAAAAATGCAATAAAGCCTAATATTTGTGCTGCTACATACATATATCTTTCTCCTACTAATAAGATTATAACACATAAAAGAAAAAAGAACTATCTTGTTCTTATATACTCCTCTACTAAACGTATTCTTATTTTATCTTTTTCTCTATTACTTCTTTTTAAAAATTCTAAATAATTATTAATATCTTGAACATAATAATTACCAAGAAGTTCCTTTTTACCTTCCATATTATCTTGTACACATTCAATATCATCAGTTACTTTATAAAATCCATTATCTTTCTTTATAAGGTTGTACTTTTCTTTTAAATGTTCTAAACCTGTACTTGTTACTGCAATATCTAAATCAACTGCATTATCCATAATACCACGAAGTACTAAAGCACCAGATGATAATACAACAAACTCACTCTTATCAAGACACATACTATCAATTAAATTAATTAATTCTAATTTTTTCATATTTACACCTTCTTATCTTTCACTTTTTTTATTTTAATCTTATTTCTTTCATCTTGTTTATTTAATTTCTTATTAAGTTTATCTATCTCTTTTAATTTTTTATTAAGATTTTCTTCTAATTTATTTAAATCTTTAATATTATTTTCACCTAAATAAGTGGACTCCTTAATAGATTTAATCTCAGTTAATGAATCCATTATAAGTAATTCTGTTAACTTAGTTTTATCTTTAGTAGCCTTAATCATGTTAGATAAATCTTCATACTTATAATCTATTTTAATCTCACTTTTAGTATCTAATCCTTTACGTAAATCCTTTAATCCTTTATTTATCAAGGCAGAACCTAATGTAATATTAAATAAATTAACTTTACTAAAAGGTAGAGTAAGAATCCCTGTTGCAACACGAAGACATGATGCAATCATACGAGTATAACCAGTAGTTTTAGTAATACGACTTACCTCTTTTGTTACTTTATCTACCTCTTTATTCATCTTATCAATAATCATTGTAGCACTATCAACATCTTTTTTAACTATTTCTTCATTTCTTTTAAGTTGTCTAATCTTATAACCATCAAACTTATTTAATACTTTAATAGTTTTTTTAGACTCTAATTTATTATCTACATTTTTCTTATTTGTTTTATATATTTTAATATTTTTTATACTACTAATTTTACCACTATTAGCTTTGTTTTTTTTAGGAATACTTTCTCTATTAATTTCTATATTTTTAGTAATACCATTATTAACATTAATACCTACATTCTTTTTGAAAGATACATTACTAATAGTACTTATTATATTATTATCTTTTTCTTTATTATTAATTATATTTTCATAATAATGTATTATTTCATAAGACCTTTTTAGTTCTTCCTCATTTCTAGGCACCTTAAAGTAATTAAGTTTACTTATATCAATATTATTTAATTTAGTTAACTCATTTTTTAATGTATTAACATTATTATAAATATTATTAATCTCACTAGATAAATCCTCTTTATGTGTATCAGGATACTTTAAATTAATATCTACTTTTTTAATATCCTTTTTTACAGAGTTAAGTAAACTCTTACTAGTATTAATAATCTTTTTAGTTTCTTCGACATCTTTTATAGTTTCTGTATCAATACCCTTTTTCTTAACAGGCTCAATAATATAATAGTCATATTTATCAAAATCAAATTTTTCTTTTTTAACATCTACCTCTATTACTTTATCACCTAATTGTTTTAAATCTCGATAATTTTTTATTTCCTTTTTTTTATGAAAAGAAAATATAATTCTTGTCTCTTTTTTAATAAGTTTGTTTTTTAAAAGCTTAATTTTAAATCTCTTACGATATAAAAAACTAATAATTCTATCTTTAATAGAACCTTTAACTCTACCAGAGTGACTTGAATTATCATCAAACATATTACACCTCAGTTTAAAAACAGAAACTTATATAGTTCCCATCTTATTTAATGGCCAAATTCTTAATATTGGCTTCCCTATTATATCACTCTTTTTAACAAGACCAACTCGCGTATCTCTACTATCTAGAGAATTACGGCGATTATCTCCCATTACAAAATAATAGTTTTCTGGTATTTTCTTTTTACCAGTAACACGCTCAAGAGTAAAATCACGTGTTTTATCTACAAAATCGTCATGTGTTCTTTTACCATTTATGTATAGAAATCCATCTTTATACTCTAGTGTTTCTCCTGGGAGACCAATAACCCTTTTAACAATACGTTCTTTCTTACCATTAATTTTTGCATCAATTACAACAATATCATCACGCATGTACTTTTTAGCAAGTTTATTAAGTATTAAAACTTGACCGTTTTTTAAAGTGGGATCCATAGATGAGCCAGATACTATTACGGGGGTTGCGATAAATGTTCTAATTAACACAACTACTAATATAATTACTACATATGGTATTAATTCTTTTATAATTCTCATAAATCACCTACTAAAATAAGGCTACAAGTAGCCTTAACATTATGCTCTTTCCTTAATTTTAGGAGTTTTAACTGATTTTAAAACATAATTTAGTTTTGCGCGTCTAACTTTACCACGTCTAACAACCTCAATTGAATCAATACGAGGTGAATGCATTGGGAAAGTTTTCATAGTACCAACATTACCAGACATTTTTCTTACTGTAAATGTTTTACTAATTCTAGAACCTTGAATCTTCATAACAAGACCTTCATAAGCTTGAATTCTTGTTTTAATATTTCCACGAGCATCTTTTTCATCAATTTTGATATTTACTTTTACAGTATCACCAACACGAAACTCTGGAATATCAGTTCTCATTTGTTTTTCAGTTATCTTATCAACTAAATTCACAACGTCACAACCTTTCTTTTATATTATGCTCATTATAAATTAAATCTATAAACATTATAAGCGGAACACGTATATAATATTACCATATTTTTTATAATTTAACAAGTGTTTTTTAAAGTTTTATAGAAATAATAATTATTTCATGTTAAAATTATTATAGAAGTAATTTAGGAGGTATTTTATGAAGATATTAGTTACAGGTGGTACAGGATATATTGGTTCACATACAGTAGTTGAACTACTTAATAATAATTATGATGTAGTTATTGTTGATAATCTATCTAACTCAAAAAAAGAGGTTATTAATAAAATAGAAGATATAACTAGTAAAAAGGTTAAATTTTATGAAGAAGATGTATGTAATAAAGAAATAATGCGTACTATATTTAAGGAGAATAAGATAGATGCAGTTATACATTTTGCAGGTTATAAAGCAGTTGGTGAATCTGTTAAAAAGCCTTTAATGTATTATAGAAATAACTTAGATTCTACTTTAACTTTACTTGAAGTAATGAGTGAGTATGGAGTTAAAAAAATAGCATTCTCATCTAGTGCGACTGTATATGGTAAACCAGAAGTATTACCAATTAAAGAAAATTCTAAGTTATATACTACTAATCCTTATGGATCTACTAAGTTAATGATAGAAGATATACTTAGAGACTTATATAAATCTGATAATAGTTGGAGTATTGCCATACTAAGGTACTTTAATCCAATAGGTGCGCATAAATCTGGTTTAATTGGTGAAAACCCTAATGGTATTCCTAATAATTTAATGCCATATATAATTAAGGTAGCAAATAAAGAGTTAGAATGTTTAGGAATATTTGGAAATGACTATGATACTAAAGATGGTACTGGAGTTAGAGACTATATCCATGTTGTAGATTTAGCTAAAGGTCATATTGCTGCTGTAAACAAAATACTATCAGATACAGGTTGTAATGCATATAACTTAGGTACAGGCACTGGTTATAGTGTGCTTGAAATAGTTAATACATTTATTAAAGTTAATAATATAGATGTACCTTATAAGATTAAAGATAGACGTCCAGGAGATATTGATTGTTGCTATGCTGATCCTAGTTATGCTTTAAAAGAGTTAGGATGGAAAGCAGAATTAAGTTTAGAAGACATGTGTAAAAGTGCATATAATTTTGCAAAAAGAAAATAGGTTTTAAAGCCTATTTTTCATATATTCCAATATAATATTTCTTTTTACCACGACGTATTACTACTATCTCATTATCTATTGCAATATCCTTATTTATTACATAATCTAAATCTGTAATCTTATTACCATTAATACTAATAGAGTTACCAGATATAAGTTCTCTTGCTTCTCTTTTTGATGAACATATCTTATTATCAACAAGTAAATCTAGTAAAGTAACACTACTTTCTATTTTAAATGTAGGAACTTCCTTTAAACCAGTCTTAACATCAGATGCAGAAAGTTTAGATATATTTCCACTAAATAAACACTCACTTATATTTACAGCTTTTAAATATTCATCTTTACCATGTAAGAACGTAATAACTTCCTCTGCTAGTTTCTTTTGAGCAATTCTTTTTTCTGGACATTCATTATGTTCTTTTTCAATATTTTCAATATCTTCTTTAGTTAAAAAAGTTAACTTCTTCAGATAATCTATCACAACAGTATCATCGCTATTAATTAAATATTGATATAATTCATATGATGATGTTTTATTTTTATCTAACCATAAAGCATTACCTTCTGTTTTACCAAACTTAACCCCTCTATTATCAAGTACTAAAGGCATAGTCATGCCATATAATTCTACACCCAATTTTTTTCTAGCTAGTTCAATACCTGTAGTAATATTACCCCACTGATCAGATCCTGCTACTTCGAGTGTTACACCTTTATTCTCATATAGTGTTACAAAATCTAATCCTTGTAATATAGTATAAGCGAATTCACAGAATGTAATACCTGACTCTAATCTTCTGCTTATAATATCTTTATCTAACATATAATTAACATTAATAAATTTACCATAATCTCTTAAGAAATCTATAGTATTAATATCTTTAATCCAATCATAATTATTAACTACTTCAAAACCAAATATCTCACTAGCCTGTTTTGTTAATCCTTCAACATTTGCCTCTACTTGCTCACGAGTTATCATCTGTCTTTCAGCTGATGGTTTAGGATCCCCAATAAGCCCAGTAGCACCTCCAACAAGAAGTATTGGTTTATGTCCATATTTTGCAAGTCTAGTAGCAATTAAAAATGATGAAAAATGTCCAATATGCATTGAATCAGCGGTTGGATCAGTTCCAATATAAAAAGTAACACTTTCATTATTTAATTTATTTTTTATTTCCTCACTACTAATATCTTTAATTAATCCTCTCCATTCTAAATCTTCAAAACAATTCATTCTATCACCTTCCTAATATAATAAAAAAGTATTAGATATAGGGGCGAGTTATCGCGGTACCACCCTACTTCATAATACTTTTATTATGCACTTTATAATTATAACGCATTACCGTTTAGTATGTATTTCATTATTATATCTTGTTTAGTTTTCACCAGCCACTAAATCTCTAATTACTAATATAATAATTACTTCAATTCACTAATTACAGAAATATTATATAAATATTTATTCTATTTGTCAATCATCTATAATTTTTTTAATAGAACTTATTTTAAATTCATCATTTTTTATAATTGTTCTACAAAACTCACATTTATTTCCTGTAGTAGTCGCACCACAATTTGGACATTTTATAATATCATTAACATTTTTGTTAAAATCCTTTCTATATGTTACTTCAAATCTTTCAGTTACCATATTATCTCTACTACCGCTTATAATATATCCTTTAGAATTAATAGTATAGGTTATATAGGATATTTCAATCATAGCTGATAGTGTCTGTTTAGCAATTGTACTATCAAGTTCATATATTATAACTCTGTTTCTTACTATATTATTAATAATTTTCTTTTGTCCTATTTTTAAATCTAATGTAATACCTGTATAGTAATTTTGAAATAATTGCTTGGTACTTAATATCTTCATTTCACTATAATCAAGATTATTATATGCATTTTCAAATCTCAAAAATATATCGTAAAAATAATCTTTTAATAAATCTAAATTATCAGTATTAAACATTGCTAATTTAGACTTAGAAACATCATTATATACATTTTTATTAATTTTATTATCATTTCCAATTGTTTCATTAGTTGAAACAGTTCTAACAACATTATTTTTAAAAAAGATATGATTTCTACTTCTTCTAAATGCATTCACAATAAGTCTTATAATGAAATAATAAAATAGAAATTCTCCTATTAGCGCAATTACTACCATAATTATTGTTGTTGAATTATATAATCCTAATTCTTTCAGTGAATTCATTCTATAACCTCACTATCATTCATAATCTCCACACCGTGACTTGTTCCTACTCTACTAGCTCCTGCTTCAATTAATTTAATCATATCTTCCTTACTTTTAATACCTCCGCTAGCTTTAATCTCTACCAAATCGTTTTTATGTTTATTAATAATATCTACACTATCAACATCAACACCGCCAGTAAAGCCCGTACAAGTTTTTATATAATTAACAAAGCATTCATTACATATTTCAGTCACTTTAATAATTTCTTTATCAGTAAGTAAATTAGTCTCAATAATAACCTTTAATACTTTACCGTCAATCGCATCCCTAACCTCTTCAATCTCATCTTTTACATATTCATAATCTTTATTCTTTATTGCAGATATATTCATAACCATATCAATCATATCCGCACCTAGTTCTATTGCAGTTATTGCCTCAAATACTTTAACCTCTCGAATAGACTCCCCTGATGGAAAACCAACTACGGTACACACTTCAATATTAGTATCTTTTAATAACTCTTTAGCAAGTCTAACATAATAAGGATATACAACAACAGCAGCAAAATCATAATTAATTGCTTCATTACACAATGACTCAATATCCTTTAGTGTAGCTTTATTATTTAAATTAGTATGTTCTATATATTTATTTAATTGCATTATTCCTCCTATAATATCTTCTTTAATTCTTTAATATCAGTTATTCTTTTTTCATAATCAGGATATCTGTTCTTATAATCTATTAATATAGAATTTATACCTGCATCATTAGCTCCTTTAATATCTATATCTACATTATCACCAATCATAATTACATCTTCTTTATTTGTATCTCCAGTTATATATAAATACCCATCAACATTTGGTTTGGGCTTAAATTTATCCGCACCAACTATTTCTCTAAAATATTTTAATAATTCAACATGTTTTAATCTATTTGCTTGACAATCACTAAACCAATTAGTAAGTACATATAATTCATATTTACAATATAAATAGTTTAATACTTCTTTAGTACCATCAGGTACATAGTATATCCAATTATTACTAATTGCATCTAATAATTTATCAAATAGTTCCATAGTATAATTTAAATTCATATCTTCATTTATAAATCTAAGAAGCTCCTTTTTATTATATATACCTGTGCTATCCTCATATTTACCAATAGATTTATATAATTTCATTCCATCTTCATAAGTTCCATTAATAATACTACTATAATCATATATATATCTATCATTAAACATCATTAATGTATTATCTAAATCAAATATTATCTTCTCCATAAGTTAATTATACTAAAGTAAATTAAAAGAAGCAATAATCTTGCTTCTTAATCTTACAATCTAATTGTAACAATTTAACTACATTATCACCTTCAATCTATAAACAGTATAGATTATAATTATTAAAAATAAATGGTAAGTGTGTTAAAAAAAGGTGAAATTATATTCTAAGTTTCTTTATCTCTTTTCTTAATATTTTTACACCCCTTTTATCTTTAGAATTATCAAGCACCTTATTCATTCGACTTACAAACAGCTCATTACTTAGTATAAGTGGGAATTCTTGAATAATGGCTCGAATACTCATACGATAGAATACACTATCCATAAAGTCATTTAAATAATTATCAATTACTTCATCATTTGATGTATGACTTAATAATACTATGTTACAGTTTTGTGACTTACACTAGAAAAGAGGTGAAATATTAGAAAAATCTTTCACCTTTTTTATGCAATTATCGGATTTTTAGTAAATGCACGTCTTAAAGCATCCAACAAATCAATGCCTTGTTTCTTATACGTTAAAATGCAACTCTTAACGTTAGCATAATCATAAGCGCCTCCAGTACTTCGAAATTTTCCAATCTTCTGTTTAATTTTTAAACTTCTTTGGTCAACTTCACCTCTGCTATTAGTTGCTGGAACGTTAAAATCTTTTAAGAAATATAAAATCTGCTCTAACTCACTTTCATCTTCAAATCTAGCTAAAAGTCTTCTCTCATCATCATATACGCCATTATTATCGGGATTAGAATGCATCCATTCTGATTTCCATTTTGAAAAAATGTCTTTAAATTCAGCATATATTTTCTCTATCTCTTCCTGTGAATATGACTCAATTCCTTTTTCAATTGCAATTTTTCTTTCATGAATACACTTCTGAATAAACTTTTCCATTTCTTTCGCTCCAGAGTGATCAACATAATCATAAACGCCTTTTATATATCTTAAAATATGAGATGCACATTGCGATAATGTTATTCCAAAACCATTATAAACATCAGTGCCATCTTTAACAATTACACCTTGATAATTATCCAGAATAGTTTTATCACTCCATGTCTTATGATCTTTCTTATCACTAATAGTGAGTTTAGTGTGTTTTTCATTTGATACACATAGATCATAATAACTATCACCATTAATTTTTATTGTACTATCATCGGCATTAACATAATACGCATCATTTAACTTTTCTTCGATGTTGTTAATTTCTGGATATAAATTTTCTGCTAGTTTATTATTCCAAGAAAGAATAGTGCTTTTTGCTAGAGTTATTCCATTATTTGTTACATCTTCAATAAATGCTTTAACACCATCGGTTGAGTTATTAAAATTAACATTTAATAAGCAAGATATACCTTTTAAATTATTCCCATATTGTATAGCTCTATTATGATATTCAGGAATATCATATGTTCCATCATTTTTTTGAAAATATCTATATTCTGTAATTATTTTAGTAATAACAATATCTATAACTTTAGCTGATTTATATTTCTTATTTTTATTTTTACTATTTTTATTAACCTCAACAATTCTATATTCTACATTACCAGAATCAATTAATTGTTGTAATTTTTCTTTCGATAGGTTAGTGCTTTTTTCGCCTTTGGGTTTTCCCTTAGGTTTATCAGATTTTTGACGACGATTAGTAATAACTTTTTTATACCCATTTGTACTAGAAGGTTTACTTGAATTACTACTATCTTTTTTTGATTTAGTTTTTAATCTTAAAATTTCTGCCTCTAATTTTTTTATTTTGTTATCTTTTTTAATAATAATTTTTTCTAATTTATTACATCTAGATTCAAGTTCCTTACATTCTTTAACATGTAATTTTTCTTTTTTAATAGCATCTTTTTCTAACGCATCAATTTTTGTATATGCTTCATCTAATTTCTTTTCTAATTTTTCGATTCTATCTAAAGCATCAAATAACTGCTTTGATATACTTGATTCAATACCTTTTTTCGTCATATTACCTTACCTATCTATTAATAAAATATCATAAAACTAGAAAAAGGTAAATAAAAAGAATGAAATATATCACCCTTAATTACAGTTCAGTTGCAAAACTGTAACAATACTATAGGATCAAGTGCAATACTTGTTTTAATTATATATTTATATTCTTCTATAGTATCATTAGCTAATTTACTTAGTTTCTTATTATTTACTCTTTTTAAAAACTCATCTTTATAAAAATTATAATGTTCCTGTTTATCATTACCACTATTTAATATAGTTAATATCTCATTAATAATAGTTATACGTTCATTAGTATATTCATCTTCTATATCTTTTACATCTTGTAAGATTAGACCAATATTATTAATTTCTGCATCATCAAACATATAATTACAATTTTCAACTATATATTTTAGATGCAATAAATCACCAATTTCTATAAATGCTTCCCCATACTCTCTTGACACATTATTATTAAATATTAATCCCTGTACAAATTTGAAATCTTCATAAACTTCATAATCATCTGTAATCATTTTATGCTCCTACTTTCCCAATTCTTTATGTATATCCATATAGTTTTTAACTGGAATAAATTTTATTTTATCTTTAACATCACTTGGTACTTCATCTAAAGAATCCATATTATCATAAGGTATAAACATTGTAGTTATATTATTAATAAGCGCACCAACACATTTTTCCTTAATACCACCTACAGGAAGGATATTGCCACGAAGAGTAATCTCACCTGTCATCGCAATATGTGAATCTATTTTCATATGACTAAACGCACTTATAATAGATGAGGTTAAAGCAACACCCGCACTAGGTCCTTCCTTACTAACTGAACCACTTGGTATATGAATATGAATATCATTATTCATTAAATCTTCATATCTAATATTAAATTTCTTATAGTTAGCCTTAATATAACTTAAAGCAATAGATGCACTTTCTTTTATTACATTGCCAAGTAAACCAGTTAGTATTAACTTACCTTTTCCTTTATAGTAATTTACTTCTATTGGCAATATGTCTCCTCCATAAGATGTACAAGATAGACCATTTACTACTCCTATTTGTGATACTAATCTATTACTTTTTATATTCCGTGCTTTACCTAAATAATCACTTAAATTATCATTACTAATCTCGATATTATTAATGTTTATATTATCTTTTAAAACACTAGTTACCACTTTTCTACATATCTTAGATATATTTCTTTCTAAACTTCTTACTCCACTTTCCATAGTATAATTTCTAATAATATTAAGAATTATATCATCATTAATATTTATATCTATATTATGTTCTTTAAGAATGTTAGGAACTAAATAATTACGCGCAATATCTAACTTTTCATATTCTGAATAACCATTTATTTTAATTATTTCTAATCTATCAAGTAAAGGTGTAGGTATATCATCAATGCTATTTGCCGTTAATATAAATAATACTTTAGACAAATCTACTTCTTCATCAATATAATTATCTACAAATGTACTATTTTGATTACTATCAAGTATAGATAACAATACCGATATAGGATCCCCTTTATAAGTTTTAGGCATCTTATCTACTTCATCAATAAGTATAACCGGATTCATTACTTTAGTCTTAATTAAACTAGATATAATCTTACCATATGTTGCATTAACATAACTACGCATATGTCCTAGTATTTCAGCTTCATCAGTAATTCCAGCAACACTTATCTTAATAAATTTTCTATTAATACTACGCGCAATAGTCTTAGATAGACTAGTCTTACCTACTCCAGGTGGACCTACTAAACATATTATAGGACTACTAATATTTTGATTATTCTTTTTAACTGCTAAATATTCTATTATTCTTTCCTTTACTTCATCTAATCCAAAATGAGTACTATTAAGTTTATCACTTATTAAGTTTAAATCAGCTATATCCTCAGTAATTATACCCCAAGGTATATTAATTAGTGCATCTATATAACTTCTAATACTGCTTATATCAGGAGATATATCAGGAATACTTTCTAATCTATTAACCTCTTTATTAATCTTATCTTTTATATTATTTGGTGCATCTATACTAGATAATTTCTTCCTTAATTTATTAATTTCTTCTATTTTATAAGAGTAATCTCCAATTTCTTCTTTAATAACCTTTAACTTTTCTTTTAGTATATATTCTTTTTGATTATTATCTAATATTCCTTTTACTTTTATATCCAAACTTTTTTCTATTTCATATAACTCTTTTTCTTTATATATGTCATATATGATCATTTCACTTCTTTTAATCAAGCCTAACTCATTTGCATACTCACATATTCTTTCTTTTTTTAAAGGCATATAATTAACTATTATATCAATCATATTAGATAATGAATTAATATTATCTATTCTTGATAATACTCCATTACTTATAGTAGCTACACTATCTATACATTTTTTTAGTTCATACTTAATCTTTCTTGTAATAGCAGTTATATAATCATCATCTATATTATCATTAATTTCTGTAATTGAAGCTTCTATTAATTCATCTACTTTAATAAAGTCTAATACACTAACTCTTCTAATTCCTTCAATAGTAACCCTAGTATTACCACTAGGAAGCACTATTTTATTTTTAATAATACCTAATACTCCTATCTTTTTCAAATTTGTTATATCTGTATTATTACTATTAAAGCAGTTACAAACTAGTATATTATTATCATGAAAAATAGTAGATAGTTCAATCAATGATTTACTAGTATCATCACCAAACTCAAGTCTAATTTCATTATTAGGAAGTAGTACTAACCCCTTTAATATAATTACTGGTAAATTCACTCTACACCTCCTTCAAATTTGCTTTTTATTATACACATTTGAAAATACTTTGTAAATGGTATTCGCAAATTTTAGCAGAAAAAAAGAAGATTAACCTTCTATACTTTATGATACTCTAATCTAAGCTTATCAGCTATTGTTACCATGAACTCAGAATTAGTTGGTTTTGCCTTATCAATATCAACACTATGACCAAATAATTCTTCCATTAAGTCCCAATCTCCACGGTTCCAACTTACCTCAATTGCATGTCGTATCGCACGTTCTACTCTTGATACAGTTGTATCGAACTTAGTAGCAAGTTCTGGATATAACTCTTTAGTAATACCACCTATTACATCAGGTCTATCAAATATAATCTCTACTCCATCTCTTATATATTGATATCCTTTAATATGTGATGGAATACCTAAATCATGTAATGTCTTTGTAATAGACGATTTTAAATTGTTGGTATGAAGGTCAATTACTTTACCTTCTTTAGCATTACTTAACTGTAGTATTCTTTTTTCTAAATCATCAAAATCATATGGTTTTAAAAGATAATATTTAACTCCATATTCTGAAACTTGTCTAATAACATCCATTGCATTATAACTAGTCTCAACTATTATCTTTTTATCCAACCCTTTATTCTTTAACTCTTCAAGTACCCAAAGTCCATCTTTATTAGGCATAATAAGATCAAGTAAAACTACATCATAATCATCATGCTCTTCAATTAGTTTTACGCCTTCTAATCCATCACTAGCAACATACTTAACTTCAATCTCACTACTATCACTAAAATATTCTTTTACTGCTTCAACTAACTGCTCATTGTCATCAATCATTAACAATCTAGTTTTCTTCATGTTATCCTCCTATCAATTACAACTACATTATACAACAATAAAATTCACATCTCTAGAGTATATTTTAGCTAGTTTTGTCGAATTGGTTTTGGGGCGCAAAAAAAGTTATTAATTACTACTTAACAACTTCATCATTTTCAATACTTCCACACTACTACAACTTGATTTACCTACCATAAATCCATCAAGCGCACTAATAGTTAGTAAATCACTTAAATTAGTAGAATTAACACTTCCACCATATAATAATAAAGCATTAATTCCAATATCATTTAGTATCTCTTTAATATAATTTACAGAATCAATTATATCAAACTTACTTAAGGTATTTCCTGTGCCTATTGCATACACTGGCTCATACGCAATTATAATTCTATCACACTTAATACCCTTAAGTCCATCAATAATTTGTTTTTTTATAACTTTTTTACTATTACTTGACACTTTATCATCTAAAGACTCTCCAATACACATAATTGGTATCATATTATTATCAACTATTGATTTAATTTGTTTATTGACTATTTGATCAGTAATATTAAAGTACTCTCTACATTCACTATGTCCAACTATTGCATAATTTACACCTAGCTTTTTAGCATGAAGTACTGAATTACATCCAGTATATGCACCTCTAGACTCAAAGTATATATTTTGAATCCCTATATTCTTATATTTATTAATAAAATACGGAATATATATAGTCTCTGGACAAATAATTATATTATCATCCACTTTATCTGTTTTTGCCATAAACTCTTTTATATCATTTGGCTCCATATACATCTTCATATTTAACACGAGTAGCTTATTTTTCATGGAACCCTCTTTTAAATATATCTTTCGCTCTTCTAAAGAACCCTCTTTTCTCATTTGTATTTCTTCCTTTTAAAGCAAGATTATATACATCTAATACTTTTTCAGCATAATATTTAGCAGAATATTGATTAGAATTAATGAGTGCTTGAGCACCTAGTTTCTTACAGTGTTCTTTATCACCCATTAGTTTTTCAATAGAACTCTTATACTTCTTCTTATCTTTAAATAAATAGCCATCTACATCTTCTTTAATAACAGTATTAAATGCATCATCATCAAGAGCCACCACAGGAATTCCAGCAGCCATAGCCTCAATTACAGTAAGACCTTGTGTTTCAGTATGCGAAGCAGTTACAAAACAGTTCGCAAGATGATAATAATTAGGAACATCATTCCAAGGTACTTTACCTGTAAATATTACATTATCCCCTAACTTTCTAGCTTTTTTCTTAAGATCTTCTAAATCAGGTCCCCCACCAACTATTAGTAATTTACACTTCTTATTCTTTCTTACTAAACTAGCATGATTATCAATTAGAAAATCAATACTTTTCTCTTTCGCAATACGTCCGACAAATAGTATTACAAAATCATCACTCTTTATATTATATTTTTCTTTTAAATTACCTACCTTCTTAAAATCAATATTCTCTTTATAAAATCTTTCAACCTCAATACCAGTAGGTATAATATGAACATTACGATTATATTTATATTTTTCTTTAAATAAATCATAAGTCTTTTTAGTAGGTACAATTAATTCAGTAACAGTCTTATCACAATAAAACTTAGTAAAATATTCAACTATCTTTTTACTAGTAGAATCAAAATGACCACGAGTTATATAATGTACATAATCCTCATACATTGTGTGATAAGTATGAACTATAGGTATATCTAATTGTTTTGCCATAATTCTAGCAAAAGTACCTATTCCAAACTCAGTATGAGAATGAATTATATCTAAGTTCCATTTTCTAATTTTATTAATAGCCTTAATTGGATATATACCACTTAATCTATAATCATATATTCCAGTAGGAATACCTGGAATTCTTATAATATTCTCCTTACCAAAATCATAAGATAAAATATCATTATTAACTGTTACAATATATACCTCATGCCCTAATTTACGTAAAGCATGTTCTAACATTAATATACTAGTCGCAACACCATTAATATGAGGTGCATATGTATCTGTAAAAAGCCCTATTCTCACTACAAATCCTCCTTTAATCTACTATTATTGTATCATACTTTTATATTTAATGAAAAGAAAATGCCAAGATAATCCATTAAACATAATACCTTTCTGGAATTTTTTCAGATTTATTCTTTGCTGCCTCATTCATTTAACCTTTTCCTCCTTAATTAATACTTATAAATTCAATAGTTCTAATATCTTAATTAAATATTTTGTATCACGAAACTCATTAATTGCAAAACTCTTTTTACCTAAATCTTTAAAACTCGCACCACACGTATAAAATAATTTCCTATCTAATATAATAAATCTATCATGAAATGAATCATCATTTATGAATGTTATATTACTATACTGACTTTCATATTTTTCTTTTAATGTATCATCTATATTTTTTGATACAATTATTATCTTTTTATCTAAATCTTTTAATATATCAAGTAACTCTTTGCCAGCATAATTATCTATTATTATTATTTCATCTTCTGCTCTATCTAATATATCTAAAAGTAGTGAATATGCATCATAGAATTCTCCTTTAAAAAAGATATGATTTTTAGCAATATCCTCACAATCAAATTTATCAAATAATTCATTAATTCTTTTAGTATTATCATCTACTTTTTCTTCTAATAATAAAACTCGATGTGGTAGAAATGTTTTATTATAATTAATATAATGTCGCATTTTTACAAATGTATCCATGATTGTGATAGAAACACTTGTTGCAACCTTAGATTTCAATATTGTCGCAAGCATATATATACCTTGTTCTGTAAATACTCTTGGATTTGACCTAGACTTACTACTTATATTTGCGGTCGAAAATTTCGACCACAAATTTTCTTTTTCAGAATCATCTAGTACAAAACTAAATCTTCCCGGAAATTTTTCAGGATTATTCTTTACTGCTTCATTAATTCTTTTTGTCTCTACCTGATAAAGTTTTCCTAAATCTGAGTCCAACATCACCTGTACTCCTCTAATCTCATAAATCATATCTTCAACCTTTATATTTTCTAATTCAATTATTTCATTCATTTAACCTTTTCCTCCTAATAATTATAAATTCAATAGTTCTAATATCTTAACTAAATATTTCGTATCGTGAAATTCGTTAATTGCAAAACTTTTCTTACCTAAATCTTTAAAACTTGCCCCACATGTATAAAATAATTTCCTATCTAATATAATAAATCTATCGTGAAATGAATCGTTATTTATAAATGTTATATTACTATACTGACTTTCATATTTTTCTATTAATTTATCATCTATATTTTTAGATACAATTATTATTCTTTTATCTATACTCTTTAATATATCTAACAATGTTTTACCTGCATAGTTATCTATTATAATTATTCCATTTTTTGCTTTATCTAATATATCTATAAGTAGTGAATATACATCATACATTTGTCCCTCAAAAAACAATTTACTAGCTTCTTTTTCTTTAAATTTATCTAGCGTATTTTCTAAAGTCAATAATCTATTCTCATGATTAATTAATATTTCATTATTAATTAAACTATTAGAAAAATATCTTCGCATTTTTACAAATGCATCTATAATTTGAATATTTACCTTAACTGCTATATCACTTTTTAATAAACCAGATAACATCATTATACCTTGTTCAGTTAAAACATATGGTAAATATTTAAAATGTAGGCCTGTTAAATTATTATTTTTATTTAAGGTCACAAATTGTGACCTTAAAGATAATACATCAATTTCCTCATTTGTGAGTTGAAAACAAAACTTATCAGGAAATCTATTTATATTTCTCTTAATAGTTTGATTTAAAACCTTAGTTTCTACTTGATATAATTTAGCTACATCTTGTGACAGCATCACTTGTACTCCTCTAATCTCGTATATCATATCTTCTATTTTTATATTTTCTAATACAACCATTTCATTCATTTTACCCTTTCCTCCTTAAACATAATATATCAATTAATATATTGTCGCACGCATATATATATTCCTTGTTCTGTGAATACTCTTGAATTATATCTTCAACCACCATAGTTATTCTCTAAACTTGAGGTCGAAATTTTCGACCTCAAGTTCTCAGTTTCAATATCATCTAATATAAAACTAAATCTTATTGGAAACTTTTCAGGATTATTCTTTACTGCTTCATTTATTCTTTTTGTCTCAACCTGATAAAGTTTAGCTAAATCTAAGTCCAACATTACTTGTACTCCTCTAATCTCATATATCATATCTTCGACTATAATTTCACCTCTTTCAATAATGTTTTCCATAATACGTCTCCTTTTTAAAGTTGTATAATACTTATATCAAATGAGGATAACCAAGTCAAATGAATGATTTTAGTTTTCTACATACTAAAAAACACCAATAATAAATTATTGAGTGTCAAATAATTATATTCTGTTTATTTAGTAATGTAGAATTTGTAAAATCATAAAATTTAATTTTTTTTCATTTTTTTAATTCTTATTAATCATTTTATAAACCTTTTGATTATAATACTTATCTCCTATTTTGTATCCATCTTCTCGAATTGATTCTAAAGTCATTCCAATACTTTCTGCAAGTTTAACAGAAGAATCATTAATGTCTGCAATAGATGCTTCTATTCTATGAATATTAAGCTTTTTAAATGCAAAATCTATTACCTTTATAACTGCTTCTTTTGCGTAACCTAATCCATTATAATTATAGCCAATAATATAACCAATCTGAGTATTATTATTTAAAAAATCTCTTGAGTGCAACTGAATAAGACCAATTATTTCTTGTGTCTCTTTAATTACTATTCCCCATCTAAAATGATTACCATTAGAATAATACTCTTTATACTTTTCAACAAGTGGTTTATAATCTTCAAAACTATTAAATGGTATCTGATAATAATATTTATAATATTCATAGTTATTGTAAATATTATTATATAGTTTAATAGCATCTTCATCTACAATCTTCCTAAGTATTAATCGTTCCGTTTCTAACTCTTCATATAAGTCAATTTTTTCTTCCATAACTACTCCTTTTTAATAACTATAATAATTATACTTTAATTAAAACTGTTTTTCAAGCTCACCTTTAATACCTAAGCCTTCACTTTTAACCATAAATATCGATATATTTAGTTTTTTCATATGTCTTTCTAACTTAATTAATCCATATTTAGTTAATACAGTATAAATAATGTAAGTTCTAGAATCATCATATCCACCTTTAGCATCCCAATAAGTAAAATCTCTATTTAATTCATTTTTAATATAATCATTAATAATCATTGGATTTTCTTTACAGAATATAAAGGCTGTTGAACATATATTTTGCTCATGCATTTTATCTGTCATAAAGCTATCTACTGCAGATGAAATTATAGATTAGATCATTATAGATATTCCATATCTTAATCCTGCAATTGTGTATATAAATATATTAACTACTAAACCTAGTTTACCTACTGAAAATTGATTATTCATTTTAGCAAGAGCAAGTCCTACTATATCTGTTCCACCCGTAGATGCACCACTAGATAAAATCATTCCTACTCCAACACCGCTTAGTAATCCACAATTACTACGTTTGCCAAAACATCATCTATTAATAATCTACATGGTATTAATGATAACATTATAGATTGTATTGAAACTGCAAATAATGTTCTAAAGAAGAATGTTTTACCGATTGACTTATATGCTATTATAAATAAAGGAACATTTATTACATAATAGATAATGCCACTAAAATCAAACGATGTATTAATTTTAAAAACATCTATTACAAAACTTCTAATTATTTGTGATATACCTAATATTCCTCCAGTATATAAATTATTAGGTACAATAAATAGATTAATTGCAAAACAAAATATAAAAGAGCCTACTATTGCTTTTATAAAATCCATATAATTCCAATTTAATAATTGATTAATTTTTTCTCTCAAGTCGCCTAAAGTGTTGCTGTAATGATTAAAGTATGATAATATATAAGTGCGAAGAATGAATAATATGAATCTTAGAAAGTGGCTTGTATCGGCTAATCTTGATTCATTCTTCGCAAAATTATGATTCATTGAGATTAGTCGATAAAAGCTTCTTTTAATATATGAATAATGAAGTAGAAAAAAAT
>CACZAH010000016.1 GCA_902779035.1 uncultured Erysipelotrichaceae bacterium
TTTGAAAAAAATAGTATTTTTATGAAAATTATGTATATTTAGTTATTTTAAAGAACATTTATTTTTTAACAACTGATTAGATTATATATTATTTTCTATTTGAATTCAATAGATGATAATTAAAAATATTCAGATTACTCTGAATATTAAGGTTTTACATTAATTTAATTATTTTGATTAGTTTAACGCTGATTAAGGTAATAATATAACAGGACGAACCTTGAACTTAGCGCTTACATTATTACCTTGTAGCCGACCGTCTAGATTAACCAGCAAAATACTAGATGAATTATCCTTAAACTTTTGTGTCAAATATCTATATTCATAATTAGGTTCATAATTTGCTTTCCGTACATCTACCAACTGCTTTACATTCGATACAGTATAACTTGTACTACATCATGAATAAACAGCACTATTATATATTACACTATCTCCAACATTATATACTTTTGGAGTTTTATCACTACCATATTTATAATTAGATACATCTCTATTATTTACTTTACAGTCAGATAGATATACACTACACTCTTTGTTACCAAAACAAATCAACCAGGTTTAATTCAACTATTTTAACTTTTTTACAAATTTCTTCAAAAAAACGGAAAATTTGTATGATACTATTATATTTTTTCTATCTTTTCAATAGACATTCCTGTTGTATTTGCAATAATATCTGTTGAAATACCAGCATCTTTCAGTTTTTTAGCAATATTCAAAGTAGTTCTCTCAGTTACTTTATTGGTCACATCTTTTGTAACTTGTTCAGTTACTTCTTCTGTAACTCTTTTTGTTGTCTCTTCAACTGCATCGGCAACGGCATACTCAATATTGGCTTCAAATGCTTCTTTTAAGTATTCTTCTCTGTCATAGGCTACAATTACATCATCTACCCAACTATATTTCTTCACTATATCACCTATCTCCTCTAGGATTTTATTGCGTTTAGAAAGTCTATTAAGTAAATTTTCTTGATATACTCCAATTATTCCAACCGCAACTTCAAAATCACTTAGTTCATTTATACCTTTAGTATAACACAATTTTAAATAATGTGATACATTTATATTGATAATTTCTACTTGATCTGTTAATTTAAAATTAGAATCTTCATCATCATTAAGCGAAAAAGAAACATATGGCTTTTTGTTTGTATTAACATTATTCAAATTTATCTGTACATAATGTCTTTTTGCTCTTCGATATTTTCTTTTTTCTTCCCTAGACAATTTTTCATCTGGTTTACGGCCACTCGATGCGAGTCTAAATACAAAGTCAACATTTCTATCAATTTCATATGATGCATACGAAGTATTAACCTCAACATTAACATAATCGAATTCTCCTATTTTGCATACTAAATCTACATACTTTGTACAATTTAATCTATATTCTCCAAGTAGTTCATCATTTAGTATCTCAATTACATTTACTTCTTTATTAAATATACTAGAAAGTAAATAATTAAGTCTCTCTAAATGATTAGAGTCTCCGTATACCTTCTTAAATAGTACATCTGACATAAGTGGTACTACCTCCCCCTTAGGAAGACGAGTTCCTCTTAATGTTCCTTCTCTTTTCTTAGGTTTTATACTATTCATAACATCATTCCTCTCTTTTAAAATTTAATATAAAACGCTGCAGCACATCAGTTATATCAAATCAAATAAAAAAGTTCAAATACTAGTTTTTCAAGTTTAAACCAAAAAAAATTACAGTATTTTAAAATCTACAAGTAAATTTTTAATATCTGTAATTATTAGACTGTAAATAATCAAAAAACGTAAAACACGAAAAAAGTTAGAATTTACTTATATAATATTTTCTAACTTTTTTAAATATTTTTTATATTAATCATCTTCTCCTTGTGCAAGAAGTTTCTTAATATCTTTTTCACTAAGTGATGATAATACTTCTGAATCAGCTTTACCTTCAATTAGATTATCACTTAATATTTTCTTTTTATTTTGTAATTCTAAAATACGTTCTTCTACTGTACCTTTAGTAACTAATTTAATAACTGTTACTTTATTTTTTTGACCTATTCTATGCGCTCTATCTGTAGCTTGATTCTCAACCTGTGGATTCCACCATATATCTAAGTGTATTACTACATCCGCACTAGTTAGATTAAGTCCAGTACCACCAGAACCTAGTGTAATTAAGAAACAATTAGTATCATCTTCATTAAATTTATCAACTAATTCCATTCTAGTTTTACTCTTAACATCTCCAGCAATCATATAACTAGTAATACTCTCTTTATTAAACATTACTTTTACTTTATCTATTACTTTTTTAAAACTTGAAAAGATTAATATCTTATGACCTTCAGCTACATAATCTTTAACTACTTCAATTAGTTTTTCAAACTTAATAGATTCCTTTTTATAATTACTATATAGAATTGATGGATCAATACAAATCTGCCTTAATTTCATAAGTAATTGTAATATTTTAAATCTAGCTTTCTTAAATCCCTGTGTAGCAATTAACTCTTCCATCTCTTCTCTAGATTCACGAAGTACTTTTAAATATAATGCTTTTTGATAATCAGGTAAATCTAAGTATATAGTATTTTCTATCTTATCAGGTAAATCCTTAGTTACATCTATCTTCTTTCTTCTTAATATAAATGGTTTTATCTGATAATTTAATTTAGAAAGTCTTTCTAGAGATGCTTCATCTACATCTTTAATACCATATAACTCTCTAAACTTTTTAACACTATTTAAGTATCCTGGCATAATAAAGTCAAATATACTCCATAATTCCATAACCGAATTTTCAAGTGGTGTACCTGTTAGGGCAATCTTAGTTCTTGCTTTAATCTTCTTAATTTCCTTAGTCATACCAGCTTGATAATTCTTAATCTTTTGTGCCTCATCAATAATACATAAGTCAAAAGTTTTATCTTCATATTCATCATTATCATTTCTAATTATTCCATATGATGTAATGAATATATTATATTTATCAAAATCATTAATAACTTCTAATCTTTTAACCTTATTATCGGCAACTGTTACATATTTTAACTCTTTACCAAACTTATCAAACTCTTTTTTCCAGTTATATACTAAAGCAGTAGGAACTACTATCATTATTTTAGCATCCTTCTTCTCCTTTAGTAATAATTTAATAAACATGATAGTTTGAATACTTTTACCAAGTCCCATCTCATCAGCTAGTATTCCACCTAAATCACATTTATAAAGTGTATATAACCATTTAACTCCATCTTTTTGATAATCACGAAGTATACTTTCATCTTTTTTACTAAGACTAATATCTACATTTTTATACTCTTTAAAGTTATTAATAAATGTATCAAATGAATTATCAGTATTAATTGATTTATATTTATTACTCTTTAGTGAATCAATATAAAATGCTCGATACTTTGGTACTTCTACCTCACCTTCAGCAAGACTTCCACTAATAGATAAATCACTCATCAAATTATTTAGCTCATTTAACTCTTCATTATTCTCTAAATCAATTACATTACCATTTTTTAATTTATAATACCTCTTATTACTTTTAAGTGATGATAGTACTTTATCAAGTTCATCTAAGTTAATATTATCAGCATCAAATGTATAAGACATAATACCAGATGCACCAATACTAAAGTTAGAATTAATATGACTATCTTTAATAATAGACGTATTATCTATTTTCTTAGATGTAAATACTTTATATGTATCTGATAGTTCCATTATACCTTCTGCTAGGAAGTCATATACTAAATCAAAATCATCTAATACTATTTTTTTATTACCAATCTCAAAACCGTAACTTGCAAGTTTACTAATTACTTCTCCTTCATACTCTTCATCTCTTAAAATAGTATCATTAGTATCAAAGTAATCAATCTTAGTATCTTTATAATCTAACTTCATCTCACAAGTAATTTTATCTCTTTTAAGATCAAAGTATAGTTCACAATCCGGTTTTACCCCAACAACTATATCAGTTACATTATCAGTTAAATTAATATTATTTCTAACCTGTTTTAATAAACCATTTTTAAATAACTCAACATCTTTTTTCTCAAATATAACTTCATCTAATCCATATCCTATATATTGCATTAATATATTACGGTATTTTTCTGGTATGATGTATAGAATATGTTTATATGCAATATATTTAAATGAACGATTAAGTATTTTATATGAAGACAAATCTTCAATACTTAAATGATATATATCATCAATAATATCTAGACTAAGTTCTGTAGGCATACCTTCAGCTATTCCTTTAATAATGCCTACGTCTTTAATAGTAAATTCTCTATTCTTTAATTTATCTAATAAAGCAGATAACTCTCTAGGACTTAAATACATAACTTCACTACTATAATATCCATTACTACCACGTACTGCTGATGTTAAAAAATCAAATAATTCTGAATCACTACTATTAAAATAATACTTATCACGATTATAAGTAAAAGACTTACCAAATACATATTCACCACCATTACGATAAGCATCAACAAAGTTTCTAAGCTTACTTTCTGTATTTAATACATAAGTCTTTTTTAATCCAACATGTAATTTATAATTTACATAATCCCCAAATACTAATTCTAATTCTAATTTCATTTCTTCTTTTATATTAGATTTAGTATTTTTTTTAGTATTCTCACTTTTAAAACTATTTAATACTAAATTAGATAGCGTCATAGGATTAACTAACTTATGCTCTATATCATCACTATAATTATAAATAGCAGCTGCAATATGCTTACAAGTATGATGAGACTTATATTGTTCACAGTTACATTTATACTCAGTAATACTAAAGTCTTTAATCTTAAATTCTACTTTATAGTGACGATAAGTGCGCTCTGACTCTACACTAAATTTATAAAAATAACCATCTGTAGTTTTTCTCTCATCTTCTAAATCTACATAATGAGAATAATATCTTCTACCTTTTACATAAGAATCCATTCCTAAAAGTTCTATAATATATCTATCCATGTTCATACTTACACCACCAAACTCAATTATTTTACCATATAATTTATGATGTTGCAACCAAAAAGCAAATGTATTATAATATACCTCGTGGTGATTTTATGAAGAAATTTAAAAAGATATTGCAAATCACATTAGTATCATTATTAGGAGTAATTACTCTATTATCAGTTATTGGAAGTATTATTAATAAAAGTAAAATAGATAGTATAAAAGTTCAAGATGAAAACATAGTATTCTTTGGAGATTCTATTACCGAGGGATATAACGTTAAAGAGTTTTTTGATGAGTATAGAGTTGTTAATAGTGGTATTAGTGGTAATACAACTAAAGATTTAATTAATAGAATTGATAGTGATTTATATGATTATAATCCATCAGCAGTAATAATTCAGATAGGAACTAATGATCTTAGAGTAAGTATTAAAGATGAAGAGATAATTAGTAATATAAAAAAAATAATTAAAGGAATTAGAAAAAACAGAAAGAATGCAAGTATATTAGTAGAATCTATTTATCCATTAAATAGAGATATGGATACTGAATACTGGGATGGCGTTAATGAAGATTATAACAATAAACATATAATCAAACTTAATAAAGATATTAAAAAGTTATGTAAGATAGAACACATTAAATATATAGATGTATATACATCACTTTTAGATGATAATAAAAACTTAAAAGAAGTATATAGTAAGGAAGGATTACATTTAACTGATTTAGGATATTATAAAGTAACAAAGATAATTAAAAAGTATTTATAAACACAAAACTAGTAAGTTCATAATCTTACTAGTTTTTCTATTTCTCTACCTAATTTAGTACTATCACCATGTCCTGGATATAAAGTAATATCTTTATCATATTTAGATATTTTCTTAATACTACTTACTAAATCATGATAATCTCCACCTAAATCAGTTCTACCTACGCCATCTTTAAATATAAAGTCTCCAACAAACATAACACAATTATCTTTAAAATAAATAACTATTGAATCATCAGTATGACCTGGGGTATATATCACTTCAAAATTAAAT
The DNA here is from genome assembly GCA_902779035.1 of uncultured Erysipelotrichaceae bacterium. Lineage (GTDB taxonomy): Bacteria > Bacillota_I > Bacilli_A > RF39 > UBA660 > RUG12438. Next base: position 6,038 of record CACZAH010000016.1, read on the forward strand.
TCTCCAATATTATTAATACCTTCTTTTAAATTATGATAATCGTATATATTGTCAAAACAGTTTAAGGCACCTACATGATCAAAATGATTGTGTGTAACAATTACACCAACAACATTTTTATTATTAATTACTTGTTTTATTTTATTATATTCATCTCCTGGATCAATAACTAAACAATTATTTCTTATTGAAAGTACATAACAATTAGTTTGTAAATCTCCAACAATAACTCTATCTATTTTCACAATTATCACCCAAAAATATATAATCAATTATTTTATCTTTTATATCAGTAGGCAAGGGCATCGCACACGCTAAAGGATGACCTCCGCCACCATAAATTTCTGCAAACTTATTAATACTAATATCTTTTATACCTCTAAAACTAACATGGGTATTTAAATTAATTATACATGCAAAATCTATTTTATCCTGATACTTTTCACATATAAAGTGTCCTAATTCACTACGATATTCTTCAGCAAATACAATACCTATATTATAATTTCTAATATGTTTTATGGTCACATTACATGCCATATTTTCTATATAATCATGCTTTTTACTATTCAATCTTTCAAGTATAGTTAATTCCATGTCAGTATAATAAAATGTATTATTATTCTTTAAGAACATAGTATAATTATCAATAAAATACTCATTACCAAAGAATGCAAGTAAATTATTTAAATCTAGTGCCTCACTTTTTAAATCAGTAAACTGCCATGTATCACATTCTCTTACTAATTCAACAAAAGTAATTACACTATCACGCTTTAAAATCTCACTATCATAGTTATTAATTAGATAATCAAAATATAAAGTAGTTCCACATTCTTTGTAATCATTAGTACTTTCACGTACATTAGCAAACTCATAATCATTTAAATAATAAGCACTAATATGATGATCTAGTAATCTAAAATTATATTTACTATTACTTATTTTATCTGCAATCTCCTTACTAACAGATAAATCAGTAATAATAATCTCATCATACTTATCAAAATAAGAATTATCAATATTAGTATTAATAAACTCATTTAATTCATCTAAATCAAATAGTTTATACTCAAAATCTAATCCAACTAAGTTAGATAATATTACTGGAGTTACTCCATCTAAATCTGCAACATGGCTTAATAATAGTTTCATAATTTTTCACCTTCTAATATTCTTTTAACAGGACCATAAGTTTTTCTATACCCTTCAATTAATCCATACTTATTTAAGGCATCATAATGCTTCCTTGTAGGATATCCTTTATGTGATTTAAAGCCATATTCAGGATGAATACTATCGAGTTCAATCATCATATGATCCCTAGTTACTTTAGCAATCACAGAAGCTGCAGCAATACTCATGCTAAGCAAATCTCCTTTTATTATTGGCTTAACTGGAATATCTAGCTCTATTGGCATAGCATCAGAGAGTACATAATCAACATCAATCTTACTTCTAACCTTATTAATGGCAATAAGCATTGCTTTTCTACTTGCTTCATAAATATTAATCTTATCTATTTCATCAGGACCAACTATCCCTACTCCATAAATAGTATTTTGAGTTATATAATTATACATCTCTTCTCTTTTTTTCTCAGTTAACTTTTTAGAATCAGTAAGACCATCTAGTTTAAACCCATCAGGTATATAGCACGCACCAGCAACAACAGGACCAATTAATGGACCTCTTCCAGCCTCATCAGTACCAACTATTATTTTATAACCTTCTCTTTTTAATTCTCTTTCATACTTTAAGTTATCAATTGCTTCTATTTCACTTATCTTCATAATACCTTCTTACTATTATGGTTTTAATGCTGTAATCGGAATAACATATACTCCATCTTTTCTTTGATATGCATAATCAATCATCCCACAAACTACACATAAGAATTTAGGTTTTTCATCACAACTTTTAGAAAATTTTAATAAGTTATTAGCTGCTTCATCTATCTTTCCAACACCTAGTTTAACTTCTATTGCCCCGTAAGTACCATCACTCAGTTCAATAATAGCATCAACCTCAGAACCGCTATTATTGTCATGAAAATGATAAATTCTTCCGCCTAAATATTCAATATATATCCTTAAGTCTCTTACAACTAATGCCTCAAACATGAATCCAAATAATTCTAAATCCTTAATTAAATGTTCTTGTTTTAATCCTAAAACGGCACATGCTAAAGATGGATCAACAAAATGTCTTTTAGTTTTTTTTCCAACTCTAATACTTGACCTAATTTTTTCAGCAAATGGTAGTTGATTTTTAAGCAGATGAATTTTTTCTAAAACATCTAAATAATCAGATATAGTGTTTCTACTAACCTGATATGCTTCTTCAGTAGTATAGTCTTGAATATCATTTATAAGTTTTTCATTATTTACAAGAGTAGACTCATTACGCGCAAGAGCTCTTAAAAGCATTCTCATTTTTTCTTTATCTCTTTTTACACCATCGTAATTAATATCATGATCTAATACATCTTCAATATAACTTTCAGGTAATCTATAATAATTCCTTTTTTCATATTTTAAACTAGCAGGCCATCCTCCACGTATTATTAAATCAGCATACATATCTATTGTAGGTTTCGTATTTAAATTAATTGCAATATTTTTATTTTTAAATAAATCTAAAAGAGATACTAATCCTTCTGAATCACCAGATTCATACAAAGACATTGTATACATATTAAGTTTACATATTCTTCCCGCACCAGAATGAAAAATCTTTTCAGGACGAACCGGAACTGAAGAACCTGTTAAAATATATTTCCCACTTTTACCATCTTCATCACATTTAGTTCTTATATCATCCCATATTTGTTCGATTGATTGCCATTCATCAATAAGTTCTGGATAATCATTCTTATATATTAAATCTCTATTTATTAACGCCTTCTGATAATCAGAATTAGGGTTATCAGATTTAGTAAGTAAAACATATGAATTTGCATGATTTAATGCAGTCCAAGTTTTTCCACAATATTTTGGCCCTTCAATACTTATAGCTCCAAACATTTTTAATAATTCATTTATTTCATTATCAACTAATCTAGTTTTATAGTTTTCCTTTGTAAGTGACATAAAAACCTCCTCAATTTACATAAATATATCATAAAAAATGAATAATTACAATATACCATTGTGCATTTAGCACACCTTCTACTGTGCATTTAGCACGATTTTCATTGTGCATTTAGCACAAATTACAACCATCTTTGTATTTAATCAAACATTCAACTTTATCAATTAACATATTTGCTACATCAGCATCGCTAACTAAATTAATAGAAAATGTTCTATAACCAATCCTATTTATACTAGTTCCACAATGATATACTATTTCATTATCAATAATAAAATATCTATCATGAAAAATATTACTAAAATAAACCTTTAAATTATGATACTGTTTATTATATTTAAACAAATCTTGTTTAGTTAATAAATTATTTTTCTTAGTAATAATAACCACTTCTACATTTAATCTTTTTACAATATCAAGCAAAGTATTATCTGCATAAGAATCTACAATTATTAACTTTTTATTCGCTTTTTTTAAAATATCTTGTATCTTGGAATAAGCATCAAATATTTGACCATCAAAAAATATCGTATTAACTTCAGTCTTTTCTTCAAATTTTTGAAATGAAGCTTGTAACAATTTTATATCTTCTGTATTTTTCATAACTTGATTATTAATATACTTCTGCTCAATCAAATTAGTAGAAATATATTTACGCATCACAACAAAAGCCTGCATAATTGCTACACTCATTTTTGATGCAACACTTGTTCTTAAGATTGTAGCAAGCATTGCTACTCCTTGTTCTGTAAAAACATAAGGAAGATATTTAGAATACTTTCCTTGTTCTAATTCTAAGGTTTCAGATTGAAACCTTAGAATATTATAATACTCTTCCTTAGTTAATTGAAAATAGAAGTCATTTGGAAACCTATCAAGGTGCCTTCTAACTGCTAAATTAATAGTCTTAGTTCCATTTTTGCATTCATAAAGTTTCGCAAGATCAGAATCAATCATAACTTGTTTACCACGTACTTCATAGATTAAATTTTCAATAATTACATCATCAACTTTAACAATATCCATCACATATACCTCCTGAATTGTTTAAATAAATAAACTTATACAACAAGTATAACGCGTGAACAAATGTTTGTCAATTATTTTCACTAACAATTATTACAAATCTATCTAAATAATTTAAATCTTTTTTAATAAATACATCTATATTATCTAAATACTTTAGTGCAAGATTCTTAACTAGTTTTCCCTGTGACTTTCCAATCTCAAAAGCAATAATAAAGTTATCTTTTAAATTCTTCTTACAGTTTTTAAGAATCTCTTCATAATAATATAATCCATCATTATCTGCATATAAAGCAATATGTGGTTCATTCTTCTCTACTATACCTTGTATATCTTCTTCTCTACCTATATAAGGAGGATTAGATATAATTACATCATACTTCTTACTAACATTACTTAACATATCACTTTTAAATAAGTTGATATCTACATCATTTAATTTCTTATTATATTCTGCAACCTTAAGTGCATCACTAGATATATCTACTGCATCTACGTTGCAATTAATATTTTTCTTTAGTGTAATAGCTATACATCCACTACCAGTTCCAATATCAAGAATATCAACAACACCATCAAACTTATCACTAATATACTCCATAGTAAGTTCAATTAACTGTTCAGTTTCAAATCTAGGTATTAGTACATTCTTATTAACTTTAAATATATTACCATAAAAATCTACTTCCCCTACAATATATTGTACGGGTAATCCTTCTTCTAATAATTTATATGCATCTTCTATATTACCTTTATAATACTTCTTTAAATATTCTATATCAGTCATGTAACACCCCTAAACTATATTTTAAAGCAAGCACCCTAAATACTGCTTTATTAATTGTTATATCATCTATCTCATTATTATTATAAGCCTCTTTAATATCATTAAAACTAGTTTCATAATCAGTAGTAATAAGTAAATCATTACCAGCTTTAACTGCCTCTACATTAGCATTATCTACATACTTACTTATCGCGTCCATCTCTAAATCATCAGTTATAATTACACCAGTAAAACCTAAGTCATCCCTTAGTATCTTATGGACCCTAACAGACAAACTACTAGGTACACTATCCATACTATTAACTATATTATGAGATACTAAAATACTTGGTACTCCAGCTTCAATACCTGCTTTAAAAGGTAGAAAATCAGACTCTTCAAATACACTATAATCCCTATTATCAATCGCAATACCAGTATGAGTATCAACATTATTACCATATCCCGGAAAATGTTTTAAGCAACTACCTAATCCAGACTCATTATAAGTATTAACTACACTCTCAACATACTTACTAGTTTCACTCGCATCCTTACCAAAACTTCTATCATATATAAAATCAGAAGCATTAGTAGAAACATCCGCAACAGGCGCAAGATTAACATTAATACCTAGACTTTTTAAAAGCTCACTCTTCTCTTTCGTATCACTAATAATACCATCCATACCTGATTCATTATATATATCTTGTGGAGATTTAAAAGCACTATCCCTTAATTTAGGATTACTACTAACTCTAACTACAGTACCACCCTCTTCATCAACAGTAAAAAGCATTGGTATCTTACTCATACTTTGATACTTATCAATCTCATTCTTGACCTCTTCTTTACTCTTATTTTTAAAATCCCTTGAAAACATAACAAACCCAGCAACATGATAATCATTAATAATAGAATCAGCACGAGTATCATCCATACGAACAAGAAGCATCTGCCCTATCTTCTCATCAATGTTCATACTACTTAACTTCTTATAAGCAGCCTCATAATAATCCTTAAATATCCCAGAATCATTATACTCACTAGGTACACTAGTACTAATCTCACTACCTTTCTTCTTACTGTTTGCCTTCTTATCACTAACACTTTTACTACCACATCCAACAACCAAAACAAACACAATCAAACTAATTAATACTTTCTTCATATTCCTCCTTATCTATACACAAAAGCAAATGAATATCATTTGCTTCAAAGGTTTTACTTATATATTTTGTTAATTACATTATAGTGCAGATTTTTTAATTGTTATAACCGGACGGACGACTAAATCATAACTACCTACGTATAAAGCTAAAAGACTGCCACTACTATTCACACTCCAAACATTAGATGCCAAATCAAGATACTGACTACCTGTCCAGTAGTGATAATCACTATTATATACCAAACTTGGTGTTGATGACGATGGATTATATGACTCCGATGTAGCAGATATATCTAAAACATATCCTAAGTTATCCTTTAATTCATCAAGTGTAATTAATCTTGATTCACTTGCTGCTGGCGCTTTAGATTGAGTCCAAGCATCAATAGATGCTTTTATAAATGAAGTTGAATATGTACTTGTTGTTCCATAACTCATTCCTCCATTACCATCTGTTGACGCTCCTGTCCCTGATGAATATGTTGTAACTTCTTCTGCACTTAGTGGTTCTGCTTTTAGTAGTGTTACAGAGTCTTCTGATGAACTAGAATCTTTAATTACATAATAATCAATATTATTATATGTAACTGTATCTCCTACTTCATAAGCAGTATATGTTGGAGCAATTTCTTCTTTTCCATAAGTATATTCAACACTTCTGCCATTAACTGTACATCCAGCTAAATATATAGATGAATCAGTATTTATTTGTGTTGTAGAACATACTACTTCATTACCTGAGTATTCAATAGTTAACTGCGATACTTCTGTTGGAAATTTACCATTATCTAGTAAATACCCAGCTATAGCTAGTTCAATACTTCTTCCATATGCATCAATACTACGTTTGTCTGCTGATATTCTAGTTTTCCTAATTATGGATATAACTAGAGGGGTTGCAATTAAAGCAATTATTGCCATAATTACTAATACTGCAATTAATTCTATAAGTGTAAAACCTTTTTTTCCATATTTCTTCATGTATAATTCCTCCTTCTTTATTTTATGGAAACTTGTATTTGAAGGTCAATATTATCTTTCCTTACCTTCTGATACTATTCTGCTAAAAAAAAAAAAAAAAAAAAATCAATAGTTAATTGTGAAAAATACACTATTTCTGAAGAATTATACATTTTATTTACATTTTCAAAGAACAATTTTTATCCGCTTTTATTCCGTTTCTTATCCGTTTTTATTCCGTTTAGTCTTCTGAAACAACACCCATTATATATCAATATATACTCTTATACAATTATCTTACCTTAATATCCTCAAGTATATCATAGTCATATGCATCACTACCATTTAAATAATTATCCTTATCAAGTCTTTCTAAACTACCACTTTTTTTAGTATACTTTTTACTGTTAATAACAACTATTGGTATACCTAATTCTCTTGCAATACTTCTATCAATATCATCAATTATATCAAAACAAACCACATAATCAGGTTTAAACCCATCTTCTTCCTTATATAATATTTCATTATATGAGTTAGTCTTTTTTATTAGATTTTCTTTAGTTTCAATATCATGTATTTTATGAGTTCCTTGTTCACGTGTAGAAAATGCATCACTATGATACAGATGCATAATATTATCTATCTTTAATTTAGAAAAACCGAATATAACCTCATCATTATCTATTGTATTAATATTATCATGACTAATTAGACTAAGACATATAGTCTTTTGATTATTTTTCCAAAACCCCGATCTAGATGAATGAATATAAAGATAAAAATCATCTCCATTTAGTTCATATGTATCAACACCTAATTCACTAGATAAATCTTTTTTATATAATTTACTATTTTTATCAAAATTAGTTATACCATTATTAATCTCTTCATAAGCTGTATTTCGAGCTTTCCTAAAATCATCGTAGAAACTAGTAGCTAAATCTTCATTCTTATACTTATTAAAAAAATTAATAATACTATCAATACTTAATTCATTAAAATTTAAAAGTGTATTATATATATTTATATTACGAGGGATATATTTAGAATTATCTTTACTATAATTAATTAATTATTGTTTTTAAATTTTGCATAAAATTATAAGGTACATCTTTAAAGAATACATCTATAATCATTTCAAGTAATTTCTCTTTAGTACTATATTTAAAATACTCATTTAATTTTCTATCATCATCTTTTATACTATATAGTTTAGATGCAGTTTTATAATCATAGAGATTATAAATATTAGTTTTATCAAAATTATGATATTCTTCTAATATATCATTCTTTATACTATTAACTTTATTATCAACATATTTAAATCTTTCTCTTTCTACTATTTCGTAAAACTCATAATTATTATTCATTAAAATATTTACATAATCTCTGTATCTATTAGTATCTAATTTTATATACTTATCTATTAAAGTATTACTATTAAATAATCTCTTAGGTATAACTAGACCATTAGATATCATTATACTAATGTCATAAACAGTTGAATTTAAAAACATAGATTGAAACTTTTCATAATCAAGTAATTTATTTATTACTTTACCTTTTAAATTGATTAAAAATCTATCTGGTAACCCATTATATTCTAACAGCTTAACTATATATTCTGAATTAAATATATTTAATTGTTCACTAGTCTTATAATTAGATAATATATTAAGATGATATGTACCATTTTTAATATCATAATCTATTATTTTATGTCCTATTCTATAATCTAGATTATATAGATATGTAGAAAGGTTAGTAGAGGAATCAAGTATTAAAGCAATAACTCTATCATCAAGTAGTACATCAGTTGCATAAGAATTGCATGATGACATAATTGCATTTATTTTATCAATTGCTCTATTATTACTTAATATATCTGTTAAATAAGTAGAATCAATAAAATATTTAAGTTCTATACCATTTAATTGCTGTACTAACCACACAAAAGGATAATGAGCATCATCACTAAGAAATCTTTGTTTTATAGTTTTATTAATTAATAAATTAATTCTCTTATTACTAGGCAAAGATATTATATACTTATAAAGTTGTTTTGCATCCATAAGAACCATCCTATCCATATTAATTATACTATAAAGAAGAAAAAAATCAAGAAACCTTGATTCTATTCTCCACGTAATTTTCTTGTTTGATCTTCAGTAATTAAAGCTTCAATTATCTCGTCCATTGCGCCTTCCATTACTCTATCTAACTGCTTAGTTGTAAAACCTATACGATGATCAGTAACTCTGTTTTGTGGATAGTTATAAGTTCTAATCTTCTCACTTCTATCACCTGTACCAATCTTACTTCTACGCTCTACACCTAATTTTTCTTCTTGTTCTTTTAATTTTAAGTCATAAAGTCTAGTCTGCATAATTTTAATAGCTTTTTCTTTATTTTTAATCTGTGATCTTTCAGTTTGTGAATAAACAATAGTACCTGTTGGAATATGTGTAAGCCTAACAGCCGAATCTGTTGTATTGACACCCTGACCACCACATCCTGATGAACGAGTAATATCTATTCTAATCTCACTCATATCAAGCTTAAAATCAAAATCCTCAGCCTCAGGCATAGCAAGTACAGTTGCAGTTGACGTATGAACTCTACCTTGTGTTTCAGTAGCAGGTACTCTCTGTACACGGTGTGCACCACTTTCATATTTTAATTTAGAGTACGCATTATCTCCCTTAACTAAAAATTCAATTTGTGAATATCCACCAGCCTCGCCTGGTTCTTCATTATATACTTCAATCTTCCAACCTTGTTTTTCAGCATATTTAGAATACATTCTGTATAAATCTCCAGCAAAGATATTAGCTTCATCTCCACCTGCCGCACCACGAATCTCAATAACTACATTCTTACCGTCATTAGGATCTTTTGGTAATAGCATAATCTCAATATCTTTAAGTAGTTTTTCTTTTTTTTCCTCTAAATCCTTAATTTCTTCTTTTACCATTTCACCAAGTTCAGGGTCATCAATTACCATTCTATCTGCTTCAATATCATTATCAATCTTCTTTAATTTTTGATATGCATCATATGATTCTTTTAAATCAGATAATTCTTTATTAAGTTTTAATGTCTTATTAATATCACTTAATACTTCAGGATTCATCAACTCTTTACTTATCTCATTATACTTACTTTCAATAGTTTCAAGTCTTTCTATCATAGTATCTCCCTTTCAAAAACATATTGATTATACTATAAATATACTATTTTTTCAATAATTTATGAATTACAATACTAGGAAGAAATTTATTTTATAAATTCATTAAATACTTTGCAGTTCTAACCATTTGGTATGTATAACTAGCTTCATTATCATACCAAGCAACTACTTGTACTTGATAATGATTATCATCAATCTTACTTACCATAGTTTGCGTTGCATCAAATAATGAACCATAAGTAATACCAATAATATCCGTAGATACTAAATATTCTTCTGTATAACCAAATGTTTCGTTACTATGTTCTTTCATATAGTTATTAATTTTATCTGCAGTAATATTCTCTCCTTCTACTACAGCAACTAGTATTGTAGTAGAACCAGTTGGAACAGGCACACGTTGTGCAGAACCTATAAGCTTTCCTTTTAACTCAGGTATAACATTTCCAATAGCCTTAGCTGCACCAGTAGAATTTGGAACAATATTAACAGCTCCAGCTCTAGCTCTCCTTAAATCACCTTTACGATGAGGTCCATCAAGTAACATTTGGTCTCCTGTATAAGCATGAACTGTAGTCATAATACCACTTTTAATTAAACATAAATTATTTAAGTTATAAGCCATAGGCGCAAGACAATTAGTAGTACAAGAAGCAGCAGAAATAACAGTATCACTACTATCAAGTATTTTCTCATTAACTCCATATACAATAGTCTTCAAATCATCACCAGCAGGAGCAGATATAATTACCTTTTTAGCTCCAGCATTAATATGTGCGCTGGCTTTATCTTTGCTTGTGAAAAATCCAGTACATTCAAATACTACATCAATATCCAGACTACCCCAAGGCAAATTATTAGGATCTGCCTCTTTATAAATTTTAATCTCTTTACCATCTACTATAATAGAATTATCAGTAGATTTTATAGTATGCCCTTCATATCTTTTCTGTGCAGAATCATACTTAAGTAAATGAGCAAGCATATCAGGACTAGTTAAGTCATTAATAGCTACTACTTCATAATCCTTATCACCAAACATCTGTCTAAAAGTTAATCTTCCTATTCTTCCAAAACCATTAATTGCAATTTTAATCATATTATTCATCCTCCCTTATTTAAAACAACTTCCCCCAATAAATTCTCTTATAACTGAATCATTCGGAATATCATCACTAGGTATAGGTAAAAAATTATTTAAGAAATTTATTAATCTTAATGCCTCAGGATACTCTGGATCCTCTTCTTTCACACTATATAGTAAAGGCTCCGCATAAGTTTTTAATACCCCTAATTCATAAGATAAGCAAGAATTAATAGCCGCATCTACATTATTTTGATAAGGGTAAATATTTTCTATTTCTCCTTTTTGTATATCAGCCCACATACTAAGTGTTTCAATCGCTCCTAATCCTCTACTTCTAGAATCTCTAACTATTCTTCTTAGTTTTCTAATATCAGAAACATGTATTGGGTTATGATAATCTATACAAATGCTAGATAGTGGACTTATATAAATCTTAAATTTATACCTATCTTCTATATTACTTAATAATATATCATTTAGCGCATGTATTCCCTCAACGACAATTATATCACTTTTATTTATCTTAGTAGCAATCTTCCTAAATGCACTTACTCCTTTTTCAAAATCATAGTAAGGTAGATTTACTTCTTCACCTTCTAATAAGGATTTAATCTGTGTTTCAAAAAGAGTTGTATTTACAGCCTTAATTGACTCAAAATCATAACTACCATCAGGAAGTCTATGTCTCTTAGATAAATCTGTAAAGTAATCATCTAATGAAATAGATATTGTATTATAACCCTTAGTTTTTAAGAATATACTTAATTTCTTCGCACTAGTAGTTTTACCACTAGAAGATGGTCCAGCAAGAAGTATAACTCGCGACTTCTTAGTAATAATATTATCTGCTAAATTCATAAGTTGTCTATCATAAAATGATTCACTCATTAATATTATGTCCTGTACATTACCATGTGATACACGTGTATTTAATTCAGATGCAGTTTTAACATTAATACTAGTACTAAAATCAACTGCTTGAAAGAATATATCTTGAAGTTTACTATATTTTACTTCATCACCAAAACTATCAGGATTATAAATAGTTGGTAGTTTTAATACAAAACCATTACCTAGATTTTTTACTTCAAACATATCAATTTGTGATGTACTATAAGCCATTTTGCCATAAAAATAATCATATACATTATCTATTCGATATAAATTAATATAGGTATTACTAATATACTTAAGCATATTGGCTTTATCATACATTCTCTTTTTAGTAAAGAAATTAATTGCCTCTAACCTTGATACTGTAAGATGTGTAAATAAAAGGTCACTATCAACAATATTTTGAAACTCTTTATTAATTAATTTATCCGCACCTCTTAAGTCCTTAATACCCTCTATCCTAAAGTAAACTCCCTTATCTTGTGAATGAACAACAATTACTTTAGCGCGCGCTCCATACACTCTTTTTACAGCAAGTATAAGTATAAATCTTGCAGACTTAGAATATATCTTATTACCATATTCATCAGCTTTTGTAAAAAAACATACTTCACTATCTTTTCCAATTTTAGTACCTAAATCAAGAAAATCTTCATTAGATTTAACACCCAATATTGGATATTCATAATCTTCTTCGAAATATGTAGATATTTCTTTAAAAGTAGTACCTTCCTTAAACTCTAACTCCTTACCATTACATACAACTTTATAATACTTTTCCATGTTATCCCTCTATTCCTTATATAAATATAATATCAAAAACATAATTATTTGTCACTAATTTTATTGAATAAAAATATAATTTGTAACTATTATATATATAGGAGATGATATATTGATACCAACAGTAATAGAAAAAGAACCATCAGGAATTAGAGCATATGATATTTATTCAAGACTACTTAAAGATAGAATAATTATATTAAATGGAGAAATAACTGATGAGTCAGCAAATGCAGTAGTCGCGCAAATACTATACCTAGATTCACTTAGCCATAACGATATAAGTATATATATTAATTCACCAGGTGGTTCAATTACAGCAGGAATGGCTATATACGATACTATGAACTTTGTTAAAAGCGATATATCTACAATATGTATTGGCATGTGCGCATCAATGGCAGCATTCTTACTTAGTAGTGGAGCAAGAAATAAAAGATACTCACTACCCAATGGAGAAGTTATGATACACCAACCACTAGGAGGAGCACAAGGACAAGCAACAGAAATTAAAATAGCAGCAGAACGAATCCTAAAACTAAAAGAAAAACTAAATAAAATACTATCTAAAAATACTAATCAAGATATTAAAAAAATAGAACAAGATACAGAACGAGATTATTTCATGAGTGCGAATGAAGCATTGAAATACGGTTTAATTGATAAGATACTATAAACCAGACTAAATATAATTATTTAGTCTAATTTTCTATTTATAAAAGAAAAACATAGGTATACCTATGCCGTTATTGCAACTACTTTAACATCATATGTTCCGTTAGGACTGTCTACAGAAACTATATCTCCTATTTTTTTACCAAGAATTGCTCTTGCTATTGGAGATTCATTTGATATTTTGTTATTAAATGGATCTGCTTCTTTAACTCCTACTATTGAATATTCTTCTGTATCATCATCACCTACATATTCAATAGTAACTTTTGTTCCTATTGATACTTCATCTGTATCAACATTCTCTATGATTACTGCATGTTCTATCATAGCTTCTAACTCTTTAATACGAGCTTCTGTTTGAGCTTGTTCTTGTCTAGCAGCATCATATTCAGCATTTTCTGATAAGTCTCCTAAAGCACGCGCTTCTTTTAAAGCTTTAATTACTTCAGGTCTTTTTACTTGAATTAAATCTTCAAGTTCTTGTTTCATTTGTTCAAGTCCTTCATTAGTTACATATATTTCTTTTGTATCTGTCATTTTATCACCTCAAATTAAATATTGTCTGTAATCATTTTTACAAACTTACAAAATAATACTACAAAATTATGTCTTTGTCAATTCTTTTTATGCGTATCATGGAATCTTTTTCGATTTTTTTACTTATAGGTATTTTTACTACTTGAAGTGGATGATTAACTACTTCTATTAAATTATTATCTTCATCATATATTTTATCTATTTTTAATTCAATTATGTCATTAGAAGGTGTAAATAATTCGACTATATCACCACGTTTAAAATAGTTTCTCTCTTCAATAGTAGCTAACTTTGTTTTTTCATCATAATCAAGTACAATACCTAAGAAATCTTGATTAGATACTTCTACTCTACCATTATAATAACTACAAGTATTATCATATACTCCATTATAGAATTGTGGTATAGAATCTCTATTCGCACAATTATCTAATGTTTTCTTATCTTCTATAGTATATACATTATCACTTTTTTGTTTCATACAATTATCAATTACTTTACGATATACAGATATAATGGTTGCAAGATAATAACTAGAACGCATTCTACCCTCTATTTTAAATGATTTAATACCAATTGAAATCATATCTTTAATATATTCAATCATTGATAAATCTTTTGAACAAAATGTAAATGGTTTGTCTCCTTTTAATAGATTTTTATTCTCATCTAACAAATCAAAATCCCATCTACATATTTGACTACATCCACCACGATTAGCATCTCTATTAGTTAGAACATTAGACATAACGCATCTACCACTAATACCCGCACACATTGCTCCGTGAATAAATACTTCAATATCCATATTAGTTTTATCAATTATATCTTTAATTGCTTGTCTATCACATTCACGAGCAAGTACTATTCTTTTAACACCCTCGTTTTTATAAAATAAGGCTGCTTTATAATTCATAGTTGATGCTTGAGTAGATAGATGTATTTCTATATTATATTTCCTTGCAGACTTAAATATACTAGGATCACTAATAATTAATGCATCTACACCAATGGATGATAACTTCTTTATGTTTTCATCAATCTTACTTAACTCATTATTATGAACAACAATGTTTACAGTAACATATACCTTCTTACCTAAATTATGAGCAAAACTAACTGCTTCTTTTATCTCATCATAAGTAAAGTTAATAGCATTCGCTCTTAAACTTAACTCTTTATAGCCTATATATACAGCATCCGCACCATACTTTAAGGCTATCTTTAATCTTTCTAAATCTCCTGCTGGAGCAAGTAATTCTACTTTCATTTTTTCACCTTACTTACTACATCTTTATAAAGAAATCCAGTATCAATATTTGTAAAAATGTCCATAACTTGCAAAGAAGAATCTTCGACATTCTCTTTAGTTATATTACCTATTATTGATAATACTTTAGTTAGTTTTTCATTATCTATCAAGAATCCATTAACTACATAGTAATCTACATCCATATTATAGTATTCTTTAATACCATTAAATATATTATTAGAAAAAACATAAGTATAATTAGAATCTTTTATTGGATAAGTTTTCCCTTCTTTCTTCATAAAATGTATCTTACTATTATCTTTAATATTAAAATTATTTAAATAATTCTTTACTATATGTCTTTTTGATACAAACATAGACTGATATCCAAATATATTAGCCATTAACTTTACATCTGTATTCTTAGTAATTATATTAATCTCATTTATATTTAAATCACTTGATAAATATGCATAATTAACACCAAAATCATGCCAATAATTAATAGTTTCATAATTTGTTACTAAATGTTCTTGAGCCCAAACTAAATCATAATTAAGTTTGTCTTTATAAGTTACAAGTGCAACATCACTATAAAGCACCCCCCTAATATTTAATTCATTTAAACTAAGTAATATACTTTCTAATTCATCTAATTCATTATTTTCAATATTCTTATTAATAGATATAAATACTTCTTTATTAGGTATAATCTTAATAATATCTTTTATTTCATTAATACTTAGAGTATATCTACTATTTACACTATACTTATCAATACTAAGTATTACACCATCATATAAGTTTTTATTATCTTTAATCTGATCAACATTATCAGGCATAATTAGAATCATTTTATCACCCTTTATATACTAAAAAAGTCATCCGAAGATGACTTAAATATTATCACAATTATTATACTTTGTCAATTCTATTCTTCACTTTCTGAATCATCACTAGAAGAACCATCAACTGCTTCAACCCAACCTCGTGGTTTAACACCTATATCAGTATCACAATCAACTTGTGATTTAGAATCTACATCATAACAATTACCATATCCATCTACAAAATATAAAGAACCATTACAATCATTATTAATGAAACAACTTAAACAGTTATTTACACTAGCAAACTCAGAACCATCTGCAGCCTTCTTTATAACAAACTGAACAATTGTCGTAACAAAAAATATTAAAGTTGCAGCAATCAATTTTTTAACTAAAGCACTTTTCGCTTTCTTCATTTCATCTTCATTTTGTGAAGCAATAGCTTTTATTATTTGAACCATACTCATTATTATTAATATAACAGGAGTAACAGTTTTTAAAATAGCAATCGCATAAGATGTTATTCTTGGTAAAAACTGCGGTATATCGTGAGCGTCTGTATCACCTTCACCACAAGCTAAATAAGCAAGGCCATTTGGACTACAGAAATTATATTTATCATTCCATGCACAACCATATCTACTACCATCTAGAGCAATCCCTAAATTACACCCATCTGGATCTTCAAATCCAATACAACTATCTACATCTGGTGTTAATGTATGTCCATGTTGAATTATAGAAATTATTTCACTTGCATCGTCTTGATCATATTTCCCATCTTTATTCAAATCTCCATTGGCCTTTACATTTTTTTCAATAATTGCCCATTCTTCATCAGATAATTTAGAGTCTCCACTCAAATAATAACCATACATTGCTGTATCCTCATCATCAACTTTTCCATCACCATTTATATCACCTGTTAATGCAAATACAGGCATATCAAACATTAAAAAGCTTAATAAAAATAAAATTAAAACTAAAATTGATATTCTTTTTTTCATTTTAATCCTCCAATATCTCTACAATATCACCATTTTTTATCATATGTGCATTTGCATCATCGGTATCTATATGGAGTTCAAAAAATGCATTAGAGCTTGGTCTAAGATAAACATTAGAAATTATTCCACCTTTAACACCAGGTAATAATACATTTACAGAATCTTTACCTTCTAATTTATAATATTTCATTTGTTCTTCTGTTAAATGGATATGTCTTGTTGCAATTATACAACCATTAGTTTTAATCTCACCCTTTGGACCAATTATAGTAATCTCTTCGCTACCCATTAAATCTCCAGAATTTCTAATTGGTGGATTTAATCCTAACTTATACGAATCGGTTTTAGAAATTTCTATTTGTGTATACATTCTAGTTGGTCCTATTACTCTTACATTTTTAATCTCAGCTTTATCAGTCTTAATAGTTACAACCTCTTCTGCTTTAAACATACCAGGTTGTGTTAAATCAGCTGCATTATGTAATTCATAACCTTCTCCAAATAAAACTCTCAAATCTCTTTGTTTCAAATGAACATGTCTATTTGAAACTCCTACACTTATTTTCATAACATCACCACTGCACTCATTTTATCATATTTTACAAATATTTACCATACAATTTAGAAGAAAGGATAAAATTATGAACAACACTTACTATAGAGAAATACCATCTAATAACTTTTTTTCAAACAATCAACCACCTAACCAACCCCCGTTTTCCATAAACAGAATGTACTATCAAGATAAGGATATAACAGTTTTAATGAATACTCCCCGGGTCAAGACCTCGATTGTCCTGATGGACAATCGACTCTCTTCGAGAGCGGGGTATCTATAATCTGCAGTTTAACAACTGCTCAGTTAGAAACATACACAGTATGTTCCTAACTTATTAAATCTTAATAAAGGTAAGAAGGTATGCATTTATACATCATTTAAAAACTCTGAGGAATGGAAAAATAAAGCATTTACTGGCATTGTTGAAGATGCATACAAAGATTATTTAGTATTAAGTGATCCTAAATGTGGAGATTGGTATATAATACCTATTAAGTATATAGATTTTATTAAATCAGAAGAAAATATAAATATTAAACTTAATTATTATCAAACTAGCAACTAATTTGTTGCTTTTTTTCAGCAATTTATTTATAATGGTATCAAGGTGATGTTAAATGACAGGTTTGATTATTATACTATTATTAATTATAACTATTTCTGTATGCTTAGTTGTATTTGTAACTACTTATAATCATTTTCAGGATTATATTATTAGAATTAATGAAGCTGAAGAGAGTATTGATGCAGTACTTAGAAAAAGATTTGATTTACTTAATAAATCTATTGGCATAATTAAAGCTAATACTAAAGAAGAAGATGTGCTAAGTATAGTTAAAGATTTAAAGAGTAAAAAAATAACTAATTTTGAATTAGATAGAAAACTATATGATGCAATTAATGAATTTAATGAATATAAAGAGAAATATGAAAAATTAAAAACAAATGAAGCATACTTAAAAATAGATATTAATCTATTTGAATCAGAATCAGAAATAGTTGCACTAAGAAAATATTATAATGATATAATTACAGATTATAATAAAATGGTTAAAAGTCTACCTTCTAATCTTGTCGCACTAATTAGAGGATATAAAACAAAAGCATACTTTGATGGTAATGAGATAGATGTCCAAGGAACTGATTTTAATCTATAAGAAAAGGTTATTTGCGTAACCTTTTTTAGTTTAATTAAATTTATATTGTTTATTATAGTTTTATAATCTCAGCATATAATAAATCATTACCAGTAATATCTGCCCAGTTTTTATCACCATAATCATAGTGCCAATACTCACTATCTAAATTAGTAAAACCAGCTTTAATCATAGAGTTATAAAGTATCATTCTATTATTATGAATACTAATACTTTTTAAATCTTTATAATCCTTATAGTAATTAGTATAAGTTTTATCACAAAACTCATCAAAGTTACAACCTAAATCTAAATACTCTCCGTTATACATAATGGTAACATCAACAGCTCCTCCCGTAGTATGAGCGGGTGGATTATCCTTATCTGGAATAGATACAAACTTATTAATAAAATTATTTTTATCTAACTCACTATAGTTTTCTAAATGAAACTTCTTTTCTATTATTATAGAATACTTATCAAATAATTCTTTTTGTAGTTCTATTGGTCTATATCCATCAAGTATTACTAAAGTATATCCATCTGGTAGATAAGTTGCAGCTATCTTTAATCTTTCATATACTTCTTTCTTTAAATAACACTTATCTATTGCATTATCCATACCTAGTTTAGGATACCGCATATCTACTTTAATTAAATCACTATCATATACTTCTACTAAATCATAATATGAAAAAATATCCATTATAAACATCACTTCCATTCATTACTTAGTAATTACAAATTATTATTGAATATACAATTAAACTAAATCTTCATTGTTTGCAATAAACTTTACGATATTTACATTTCTTATTCCACCAACATTTTCATTTATAATTAAATCTAATAAAAATAAATATCTTGGATATAAATCTTTTATTTCATAAAATGGTGCATATTCTCTATTCTTTGTCTTATCATTTTCAATATTTTTTGAAACTTGTAGATAATAATAATTATCATTTCCTTGGCGAACGATAAAATCAACTTCTAAATTTCCTATCTTTCCTACACTCAAACTATAATTTTTACTAACTAAATAATTATGCAATATATTTTCAAGTACAGGACCATAATTAATTCTATTATCAGTATTTAACGAATAATATATACTTAAATCAGCAAGATAATATTTTTTTTCTCCCTTTAAAACTTGTTTAGATTTTATATCAAAATTTTCACAAGGATATAATATTTTGGCATTAATTAATATATCAATATATCTTTCAATAGTTCTATAATCAATTTTTTCATTAAGTCCCTCATAATATTTAACTATACTATTAACAGACATTTCGCTGCCAAAATTATTAATTACATATTTTAATACACTTTCAAACATCTCACGATTTTTAATTTTTTCATTACTTTTAATATCTTTTTCAAAAATATCATTTAAAACATTTTTTACATATGCTATTTGCGATTCATAATCATCATAATTTAATAAACCTGGAAACCCTCCAATTTTAATATATTTTTCAAACTCTTCATATATTGAATCAACATGTTTATCTAATTCTTTTTTCATTTCGATATACTCGTAAAAACTAAGTGGTAACATTTCTATTTCTATTTTTCTTCCAGTTAGTTTTGTTATTAAATCCCCACTTAGTAAATAAGAATTTGAACCTGTAATAAAAATTGAATAATTCCCATCTAATCTATAACTTTCAATAACTGGTTCAAAGTTCTTAATATTTTGAATCTCATCAATAAAAATATATTTAAACTCATCATCAGTTAATTTAGACTCTAATAAATTTTCTAGTTCTTCAGGTGTACTAATATTTTTATATGGTTTTTTATCAAGTTTTATAAAAATTATATTTTTATCTTCAATACCAGTTTCTTTTAACTCCGTAACAATCATATCTAATAGAGTTGATTTGCCACATCTTCTAATACCAGTAATAACTTTTATCATTTCTGAATCATTATAAAATCCTCTAATTTTTTTTAAATACGTTTCTCTTTTATAAATTTTATTCACACTATCATCTCCAAAATAATTATACATCTTCAGTTTCAAAATATCAAGTTATCAACGGTAAAACACTAAAAAACAGTAAAAATAAACATTTTACCGTTGATAACTGCCATTTTTATACACAAGTATAACCTCCATCTATAGGTAGTATTACTCCTGTTACATAACTTGCTTCGCAACTTGCAAGAAATATCGCACCTGCATTAAGTTCACCTGACACGCCATATCTTTGCATAGGCACAGTACTCTTCATATATGTTTTAAACTCAGCAGTATCAAGTACATCTTTAGTAAGTTCAGTCTCAAAGTATCCAGGACATATAGCATTACAAGTAATATTATATTTAGCCAGTTCTGCAGCAACCGCTCTTGTAAAGTTTACAACTCCACCTTTAGCAGCATGATATGCAACTGTTGATAAAGCTTTATTTCCAACGAGTCCATAAATAGATGAAATGTTTATAATTCTACCATAATTATTCTTTTTCATGATATTCGCAAATGCCCGAGTTACTTTAAAGACACTAGTAAGGTCTGTATTTACAGTAAAATCCCATTCTTCATCAGTCATATCAAGTACTCCTGCATCTTTAGATGCTCCTGCACAGTTAACAAGAATATCGACTTTACCAAATTTATTCTCTACTTCAATACATGACTCGTTTATATCTTCTATACTAGTTACATCACATTTAATTGGCAAAACTTTTACATTATACTTTTCTAGTTCATCTTTCAATTCATTTAATCTATCTATTCTTCTTGCCATTATTACAATATCCGCACCTTGCATAGCAAAGGCCTTACTCATCTGTCTACCTAGTCCACTGGATGCCCCTGTAATAACAGCTACTCTACCAGTTAAATCAAACATAAATCACATCCTATTTATATATTTTATTGCATTTGTAGCAGCAATTGCTCCATCTGATGTTGCAGTTACTAACTGACGTAATGTTTTTACGCGTGCATCTCCTGCCACAAATATTCCTTCGACATTTGTTTTACAATCTTCTAATGCGTTTATATACCCAGTCGAATCAACATTTATTATCTTAGTAAAATTAGCATTCTCGGGAATTCTACCTATCGCAACAAATAAAGCAGATGCATCTATTTTTCTAGTATTACTATCTTTATCAGTAACTTCAATACCCTCTAAATAATCACTACCAATTAACTTAGTAACATTACTATTATAGATAAATTCAACATTAGACTTATCTTTTAACTCTTCTATAGATTTATCTTCACCTCTAAAAGTATCTCTTCTATGTATTACATATACTTTTTTTACTATATCAGATAGATATAATGCATCTTCTAAAGCAGTATTACCACCACCTACTACAGCTACATCTTTATTTTTAAAGAATGCTCCATCACATGTCGCACAATAAGATATACCTTTACCAATTAGTTCATCTTCCCTATCTATGCCAAGTTTTCTAATGCCACATCCAGTTGCGATAATAATACTTTTACATTTATATTCATTATCTTTAGTAATTACTTTTTTTATATCACCATCTATAATATTAATAGCCTTCTCAATCTTAATCTCCGCACCTAATTCTAGTGCTTGATTATAACAATTGGTTGCGAAATCAAAGCCATTTATATGGGGAGTAGCTGGATAATTCTCTATATCAAGAGTATTGATTATCTGTCCACCATAAGCATTTGCCTCTAAAACTAACACTTTTTTTCTTGCACGAGTTCCATATATTGCAGCAGTAAGTCCAGCAGGACCCGCACCTATTATAATAATATCATACATACTATCCCTCAATTAATTTTTCTAATTCTTCTTTATTTTTAAAGCCAATACTTCTATCACCTTCAACTCCATCTTTAAATTTAACTACACATGGAATTGATGAAATACCATAAGACATTGAAAGCTCTTCAGCATCATCAACATTAATAGATACAATTTTTACGTCTTTTTCCTCTTCAGCAATACTCTCTAACACTGGTCTTAACATTTTACACGGACCACACCAATTAGCGTAAAAATCAACTAGTACTACCCCTTTACTATTTAATACCTCTTCATTAAAATTATCTTTACTTATCTCTTTTACCTTCATAATCATTCTCCTTCACATTTAATAATACTTTATATATAAGTGAATATAAAGTTTTTATATCACTATCACTTAAATTAATACGCTTACCTATTTTACTAGGGATATCTATAGCCTTGCATCTAAGGTTAATTCCCTCCTTAGTTAATTTAATAACTAAATTTCTCTCATCAGTAAAACTTCTATTTCTTTCTATATAACCCTTTAACTCTAACTTTTTTAAAAGTGGTGTTAGAGTGCTTGAATCAAGCATCAAAGTTTTACCTAAATCTTTTAAATTAGATTCCTCTACTTCCCAAAAATACATCATAACAATATACTGTGTATAAGTTAGATTAATTTCATTTAATAATGGTGTATACTTTCTAATTATTTCTTTTGAACATAAATAAATAGGAAAACACAACTGATTTTTAAGTTTTAAACTATCATACTTATCCATTATTACTCACTATTCACTAAGTAATTTAACTATATCATCCTCAAATTTCATAGGATCACTAGTAGGATCATAACGTTTAACTACATTACCTTTTCTATCTACTAAAAACTTAGTAAAGTTCCATCTAATATCTCCTTTTTTAGTAGCTGTCTTACTTATTTTGTCTATTGCTTTCATTGCCATCTTATTCTTTAACCCTTTTACATTCTCATCAGGAATACTCTTTTTCAAATAAGTATAAAGTGGTTCTTCATTATCCCCGTTTACTTCAGTTTTTGCCATCTGATCAAACTGTGTTTGATATTTAGCAGTACAGAAATCATGTATTTCATCTGTTGTACCAGGCGCTTGATGACCAAACTGATTACATGGAAAATCAAGTATTTCAAATCCTTTATCGTGATAATGCTCATATAAATACTCTAAACCTTTATATTGTGGTGTGAATCCACAACCTGTAGCTGTATTTACAATAAGTAATACCTTACCTTTATAATCACTCATTAGTATTTCCTTATTACTTCTATCAGTTATCTTATAATCATATATACTTTTCATAGTTTCTCCTAGTCTTCACAATTAATTTGTATACGATTAAATTTTAACAATAATAATTTCCATTGTCAATATAACAAAAGAAAAAAATAAATCGATATATGTAATCAATTTATTTTTTAACTATACTTATTAATTTTGCATGTAAAACCATCCTATCCGTATCATTATAACAACTAGATAGTGTAATTATATTATCATTAGTGTTAACATCAATATTAAAATCATATATACTTCTACCTTTAATAAGATTAATAAAACTATTATATTCTTCATTGCTGTTAAAATTAGTTTTAATATAATCATCTGTTTCTTTAACTCGATATATACTAAATACTTGCCACTTAGTACTATAATAATCATTAGAATACTGTAAAATATAATTATCTGGATTAGTATACCACTCTTCTTTAATTACCTTTCTAAGTGAGCCAAACATAGTATTATCTAATCTTCCATGAGCATAAAGGATAGTATTAGTATCAAAGTTATCATTGTGATTCCTATAATCCATAAATACCCACCCAGCTTTATTATTAGACTTATCAAATGTATGATTTAAATAAAATGTATTATTAGTAGTCTGTACTACAGGATAATTAATATTAGTATTATTTACTTTAATATAACCTACAGTATCACTATTTATTTTTTTTAAATCATTTAAATCAACATTAATTAAACCAGATTCAGTATTATCTTCAATTATTTCAATACTAGTATTATCTTCAATAATACTTTCCATCTCATTAGTTTTCTTATTATCTTTAAACCAATAATAAATGTTTTTAACTGATATAAATAGTAAAATAAATAAACATATAAGTATTATATAAAATATAAAATTTACAAATCTTCTCTTCATATTATCACAACACAATTATATACTAAAATTTCAAAAAAATAAATATCACTATTTATTTTTCTTACCACCTCTTATTATAACTGATGTAAATATAACTACTACAAATACTCCAAGACCAATTATTACATAATTAACTTTAATGTTACTTTCTACCTTCTTAATCTTTTTATCTTTATCTTTAAGTTTAATTATGTATTCGCCATCTTTAGAATAAGAATAGTTTTCTCTTGCATAACTTGCTAGATACTCTGGATCATTCAACTGCTCAATTTTAACATTTAAATCTTTTTCTTCTTGTTTTAAGTTTTTATATTCTTCTTTTAAATTAGCTTCTTCTACTTTTAATTTATGTATTTCATATAATTCATAGCACAAGCAAAAAAAGAAGTATATAATACATATAAGTGACAAAACACCAAACACCCTAAGTCTTCTTACTGTTGATTTTGCAACTTTTCTTTTATGACTAGCCATAGCATCACCATATTAACTATATCACCTTTTTATATTTTTTGCAATTAACATGATAAGTATATCATAACTAATAAATCCTATTACTATTGCAAGTATTGAATACAAGTGAAATATAACATAGCCTATTTTATCTATGGCAATAAAATATATAATAGCCATTAAAAGTATAAATAAAAAAGATAGTATTATTTGATAAAGCTTATTAGTCTTTCTAATTAATGGATATAATATGTCTAATGCAATAGAGAATAAAAATCCATATATTAAAGAAAAGACTAGTAATTTAATTTGAATATTTAAACTAATCATTTAAATAAATTACTAAATATACTTTCTTCTTTATTCTTCTTTTTTACATTATCGCTATATATAATACTATCTATTTTACCTTTAATAGCTACATCTCCTTGATAAGTATCAAGTTTAATAATCTCTAAACCACTACCCTTAATATTCATAAATCCCATAATAGTATCAAGCATAAACTCAGACTCATTAAAATTATCAATCTTTTTAACACCACTAATATTAATACTACTACGTTTAACAATATTTACTGTATGATTTCCTGTAATTATTTCCTTGTCCATATTTGCCTCCACTACAATATATGCAAGAGATATTATTATATGAAAAAAACAAACTACTTATTAGTCTGTTTTTTATATTCTGTTAAAATTACATCATTAAATAACTCTCTAGTTTCAGAATTAATTGGATATACTATATCTCTATTAGTACCATCCTTAAGTCTTCTACTTGGCATAGATAAGAATAAACCATTCACACCATCTATAATCTTAATACCAGTTATTTTAAAACAATCATCAATAATAACTGATGCACTACCTTTCATCTTTGAATCATCATCAATTATGTATAATTTTTCTAATGTAACTTTCATAAATACCTCCTATTACATGATAAGTATAATATATTTCTTTGGTTTTTGCAATAAAATTACTAAATTTTTCAGGATAAAAAGATAGTTTTATTATTTGATATCTAGTTTTCCCTTATATTTCAATACATTATTAGGATATATGTTGTAAAAAAACGTCAAGTATTATACAATGATTATACTAGAAAGTACGGTGTATGATTTATGGCAAAGCCCCCAAAAAAATATGATGGATTAACTAAAGAACAAAAGAAA
>CACZAH010000017.1 GCA_902779035.1 uncultured Erysipelotrichaceae bacterium
AATTCATACTTAATTTATATTCAGCAATATAATAATATCACATTATTTATATAATTTCTATATCTCCATCAGCACTTTGTTTAAAAAGAGACTAAATTTTTGCTATTTTAACATAAGTACAACCTTCAAAATATAAATTAAATATTCTTATAATAATATCTTTAGTAAGTGGATCTGGTACTAATAATCTATCTACATGTTTATAGCCTAATGGTGCCCTTGCTGGAATATGTCCTGCCTTAATTGCTCCAGATAATCCTACTTTTGTTCTTTCACTTGTTCTTTCTATCTCTTGTTGAGATACACTCATTAAAATTCTTGAAATCATTTTACCATTAGCATTAGTAGTATTTATATCATCATTAGCACAATCCAAATAAGCATTATTTGCTTCTAAAAACTTAATAATATTTTCCCAGTCATAAACACTTCTTGTAAGTCTATCTAGTTTTAATACAACAATAGTATTACATTTCTTATCTTTAATATCTTGTAATAGTTCTTCAAATGCAGGTCTTTTATTACCAGTTTTAGCACTTATTCCAGCATCTTTATAGACTTTATATATTTCATAACCTTTATACTCACACATAGCCCTTAATCGTTTTTCTTGTTCTGGCAAACTAAATCCTTCTCGTGCTTGATCTTCAGTACTAACTCTAATATAAAGTCCTGCAATTTTCTTTTCTTCATTCATTAATCTTCAACTCCTTTTCCTACAAAAAAGGGAGTCAAAAATACTAGTTCAAACTAATACCTTTGACTCCACTTAATTTCATATCATATTTTTTATTAATTGTGCTTTTGACCATAGTGTACCTCCTTTTTAATAAAAGACGGATACTGCTTGTCATTTATTGGTTTTATATAATATACTTAAAAGTTCATTTTGTCAATTCCCTCATTAGGGTATAGATATTAGTTATGTTTTAAAAAGCTTTCTAATTCAGATAATTTAATCTTATTATTTAAGTTTTCAATAAATATATCATTAGAATAATTAAAAGCTAGAAAGGTTATATCATTAATTATAATTCTATGTGGTTCTAAATAAGTAAGATTGGTTTTATCAATTGTTCTTAAATTGCCATTAATAATAATTGGTTTAACTCTACAAAACTCACATATAAATTCTAATCTTTTTCTTAATGATTCTTCCATTCTAACTTCTTGCTTAATAACATTTAACATTTTAATCAATCCTTTCTTTGAAAGACTTTTTTCTAAATAAGAAAAAAATCAATCCTAATTTAGAATTGATTGTCTATTTATTCTCGAAACTATAAAAAGTTCGAGCGGATTTCCCTATGGTGCAAGAAAGGAGATTTGAACTCCCACGATATTAATCACTACCCCCTCAAAGTAGCGCGTCTACCATTCCGCCATTCTTGCACTCTTTTTGTGGTGCTGGAAATAGGAATCGAACCTACGACCTTTTCATTACGAGTGAACTGCTCTACCGACTGAGCTATTCCAGCATTCCTATTATATAATAAAAAAATGGCTGCCCAAGAAGGATTCGAACCTACGCATAATGGAGTCAGAGTCCACCGCCTTACCGCTTGGCTATTGGGCAATATTTAAAACCAAATACATTTTATCACACCCTAAACCATTTAGTCAATTACATTTGACATACATACGTAAAAATTGCAT
Organism: uncultured Erysipelotrichaceae bacterium; assembly: GCA_902779035.1. GTDB lineage: Bacteria > Bacillota_I > Bacilli_A > RF39 > UBA660 > RUG12438. Next base: position 1,657 of record CACZAH010000017.1, read on the forward strand.
AAAAATTTAAAATTCTCAGGTTTTAAATTTGATATTTTTCTAAACTTTTATATTGACATTTACATCATACAAAAAAAGAACTAACGCTCTAGTTCTTCTTCAATTCTAATTAGTTCATTATACTTACAGATTCTATCAGTTCTAGACATAGAACCTGTTTTTATTTGGCCTAAATTTAGTCCCACTGCTAGGTGAGCAATTGTTGTATCTTCAGTCTCTCCACTTCTATGTGAAATAATTGTTTTATAATTATTCTTACGTGCAAGATCTATTGTTTCTAGTGTTTCAGTAATTGTACCTATTTGATTTACTTTAAGTAGTATTGCATTACCCGCATGATTATCTATCCCAATCTGTAAACACTTTTTATTAGTAACAAATAAATCATCTCCAACAAGTTGTATTTTGTACCCTAGTTTTTCTGTAATTTTTCTAAAGCCTTCCCAATCATTTTCATCTACTGGATCTTCAATAGATATAATTGGATACTTATTTACTAATTCTTCATAGTAGTTAATTAGTTCATCAGTAGATAGACTTCTTCCTTCACCAACTAGATTGTATTTACCATTTTCATAGAACTCTGATGCTGCAACATCTATTGCAAGGGATACATCTATACCAGGCTTGTATCCTGCTTTTTCTATTGCCTCAATAATAAGCTCGAATCCTTCACTATTAGAGTTTAGATTAGGAGCAAATCCTCCTTCATCACCAACACCAGTTGATAAACCTTTTTCATTTAATACTTTTTTTAGATTATGGAATACTTCCGCGCCTACTCTTATTCGTTCTTTAATAGTATCACGAATAGGTATAATCATAAACTCTTGAAAGTCAAGTTTGTTATCCGCATGCGCACCACCATTTATAATATTCATCATAGGTCTTGGTAGTGTAGTACCATCTCCTATATATTTATATAAAGGAACTCCTTTATAAAGTGCGGCTGCTTTTAATACTGCCATAGATACACCTAGAATTGCATTGGCACCTAATTTAGACTTTGTCTCAGTTCCGTCTAGTTCAATCATAGCTTTATCTATTTTCTCTTGTTCTAACACGTCCATACCTATTACCAAATCTCTTAATTCATTATTAACATGTCCTACTGCATTCTGAACTCCTTTACCTAGATAACGAGCACCTCCATCACGCATTTCTAAAGCTTCACGTTCTCCAGTTGATGCACCACTAGGTACTGCAGCTCTACCCTTAACCCCACTTTCAAGTATTACATCTACTTCTACTGTAGGGTTTCCTCTTGAATCTAATATTTCTCTTCCTATAACATCTTTAATAAGACTACTATTATTTAATTCATTATTCATATATCATCTCTCCCTATATAATTGTATCACTCTAACTATTTTAAAACAAGTAAAAAACTATCTTTTCGATAGTTCTACAACCTTTCTCCATAATAGTGGCCCTACAATACCATTAATATCAAATCCATAATCATCTTGTAGTTTCATAACTGATAATTCGGTTAATTCATCAAATACACCGTTTACTCTAACACCAGGTATTGATTTATCAAACTTACATATTTTAAGTAGAAATCTTTGAAATCTTCTAACATCTTCTCCCTCTGTACCACGAGTTAAGAAATAATCGGGATATAATTCATTAACATATTCTTGATATTCTACTGGAAATGATTTTAATGTATTACGATATGCATTTTTTAATACCAGCCAGTCTCTATAAGTAAATACTCCTGTGACTGGTAACTTATATTTCTCTTGAAATGCTTTAACCATACTAATCGTATTATTAGTATAAATTGAGTTAGTAGGAAGTCTTGGTATATCTTTATCAAGAAAAGCAAGGGCATCTAAAAAGTAATGTATGTATTCTACTTCAATACCCGTATCTCCATAACTTAACTCATCATCATATAAAAATGTTGCTTCTCCTTCTGTAAGTCCTTCGGAGTACAAATCAGATAACTTTTTTACACTCGTATAAATATACTTAATTCTATACCATGTTGCTTTATCAACAACTCCAGTTACAGGAAGAGAAAATATCTCTTGAAACTTTTTAACTGCATCCTCTGTCTCTTTATCAAAGATACCTAAATCAGTAGATATATAAGGTATAGCTGGATAATTAAGACTAATCCGTTTTAAATCTCTTTGTATTAAAAGTACTGGATTACCTGCGCTGCCTAGCCCTACTTCATATCCAGGATAACCTTCCTTTACATCACCTACAGGTGCATCATATTTAATTGATATATCTGATCCATAATAGTATTTTAATATATCAAGTGGAGTCTTACCTTGATTAGCAAGTGTTACACTTCCCCACTGCGAAAGTCCATCACACATAGTAGTTCTACCATCACAATATCTCGTAAAATAAGGCTGTATTTGATTACCTTTAACTACATAGTTGTTAAAGATATCGCCTACTATATTATCAATATTTTCATAAGTAGAACGATTATCAATATATGTTTGATCATATCTAGGATCAGATGTTATATCAAAATTATACCCTTTAGAACGATACCACTCATTATATATTCGATTCATTGCAAATGATATTATCGCATAAATATTTGCAATTAATGCATTTTTAGGCCATGTAGGATATAACTCTGATGATGCAACATTAGCTATATAATCAGTAAAAGAAACAGTTACATCACGTGCTTTATCATCATTAGGTGCACCTAAATGTACAGTTATATTATTAGGTACAATCGGAAATCTTACAGCCATTATAAACCACCAGAATTAGAATCAGGTACGATATTAATATTTTGAATAACAAATACATCTTCATAGATATTAACTTTGTATTTTAAATCAACTAAATTAGGTTCATAAGTAGCATTAATATCATAAGTAGTTCTAGATGGAACGTTCATATTATCACTATTAAGTTTAGGCGCAGGTAATGTTATTTTTTCTATTACACCCGATGTATCAGTAACACCATCAAAAAAAACTATAGTGTTTCCTTCATATTCAGTTGAAACAGTTATTTTAAGTCCCCTTACAGGTATCGCTCCACTTGCTGAATAGGCTCTAATTTTTAAATATCCATTAACTGGATTATCATTCATAAAACTCTTATAAACTTCAGTGTTTTTAAAGTTCTCATCATCTATATTATATATATTCATATCTCTCCTTTATATTTTTAATACTTTTCCTACACTCAAATTATTTGATGTAAGACTATTTAATTTCTTTATACTATCTACTGTAGTATTAAACTTTTTAGCAATACTGTATAATGAATCACCTGATACACTTTTTATGCAGCATTTTTAAATGTAAATATAATATCTACCCGCTTATCTTGATAGATATAAATTTTTTCTACTAAATTAATCATCAATTCTCTCGTTGGATTATTTAACGATAAAAATTCATTTATATATTTTTCTATTTGTTTATTATCTATTTTCTTTTCTTTTATTTGTTCATTTTTAAGATTATCAATATTCCTTTTATTATTATCTATTACAGTTTTAATGTTTTCACTTACTCTTATGTATTGTTCCGCGTCTATTATACCTTTTAGCCTATCCATATATGTTTTATCTAAACTTTCAGTTAGTTTATTATTTGTTATTTCTAAACTTTCAATTTTCTTTTTTATTTTTATTGTATTATCAACAAACTCTATATTGCTAATATTTTCATTTATTTTATTTTTATCTAAATACTTTTTGCATACACCTCTTATGTTATCTAATATAACACCTTCTAACACCTCATAATTATTTGTATGAGCCCAACAGACATGATATTTTGAATATGTTCTATAATAATCACAAGTTGTATAACTTCTTCCAGTTTTATTTTGATATCTTATTGTTATTCTGTGTTTACAATCTCCACAATATAAAAGTCCATCTAATAAATAAAATCTTTTTTTATCTGGCCTTTTAACATTTTTTGGTAGTAAGGTTTGGACATAATTAAATGTGTTCTTATCAATAATTGCTTCATGGGTATTTTCAACTATTATATAATCATCTGGATCGTTCTTAACTGTCTTTTTTAGTTTATAATTAATCTTTTTAGTCTTACCTTGTACTGCATCCCCTGTATATATTCTATTAGTTAATATTGCTTTAATTGTAGTATCTACCCATACACCATATTCTTGTGAAATGCAATTAGTATTTATACACTTAGTATTCCATACATAGTTATAATAAGACGCTGGTGTTTTTATTTTTCTTTTAGTAAGATATTGCGCTATATAATGATATGTATTACCTTTAAGTGCCAAATCAAATATTAATTTAACTACTTCGGCTTGCTCATCATTTATTATTAAATGATTCTTATCTGACGGATCTTTCATATATCCAAATGGACATCTTCCTGATACATATAAACCATCTTTCATTCTAGAATATAGACTACTTTTTATCTTTTTAGAAATATCTTTAGCATACATATCATTCATTATTGCCTTAAAAGGCGCGATATCGTTATTGGTATTATCTATAAATGTATCTATACCATCATTAATTGCTATATATCTAATATTGTTATTTGGAAAATACTTTTCAATTAGTTCTCCTGTACCTATATAATCTCTACCTAATCTTGACATGTCTTTTGTAATAATCATGTTGATTTTGTCAATTTCAATATCTTTCATCATTCTTTTAAATGATGGCCTATCAAAATTAGTTCCTGAAAATCCATCATCTACATACTCGTCTACAACTACATAATTGTTTTCTTTAACATACTGATTAAGTAAACTTCTTTGACTAACAATACTATCAGATTCTACATTCCCATCATCTCTCGATAATCTTATATAAAGTCCTACTTTAAAACTACTATTCCCTATCATTAATCATTACTCCCTTCTATTTGGGAATAATGAATATGATTATATGGTAGCTCTCTATCTAAATAATTGCAAGTCATGTTTAACATATTCGCTAATTCTATTTTTAATACTTCAGTTATTACTTCATTTAAAGAAATAGATACATCTTTAAACTTAAAATTAACTTTGTATTTAACCATAGAGTTTGATACCTCCGATTAATTCTATGGCTTTGATTTTTTTAATATTACTTAATCTCACAACCCTCCTTATTCATAAACATAATATCCGTTTGTTTGGATGATATCTCTCACTGAATATAAGAGTCAAGTCATTTACTATAGCAAGTTTTGACTATCATCCTAAAGTAATTCATAATTTATTAAATTATAAAAAAGTAGGATAAGAAGATGACACAATGATACCCATAAATCCCTTATAAAACAAGTTTTTCTATATGCGCCATTCTTATCTCTTACATACAAAATTCAACCTCAATCTTTATAATATAATGTTTCAATGTACTAAAAAACATCCTATTATCTAATTTTAATTAGATTTTATAGGATGATTAATTTTTAAAATAATACTATTAATTAAATTAATTCAATTCTAATTCCTAAAACACCATATTGTTCTTGCTTTTCTTTAGTATAGAATTGCTCAAGAACTCCAATTAATTCTTCTTTTGTCATGGTTTTATCTGATAAAACCGAAATATCAAAATCTTTAAACATGACTTCAAAACTGTTATATCTTAGTAACCCAACAACCTTAGCATTAAACGACTCATTTAATTCAGGCTCTTTTAAAAATTTAATTGTATCTCCAATTTTTATTTGTTGTCTTTTTTCATCAAAAAGTCTTATTTCAATTCTTTTAGTACCATTAAGTATAAAATTATAATACTCAGGTTGCAATTTCATTTCGTGTTCCATATTATTTTCTTCCTTTCATTCCAGTTTTTTTCAATATCATTTGTTTTGTTTTGCTGGGATTATCACATAGATTACCATCTAGACTAAATGCTTCATCCCATTCTCTAATAACCTCATATAATGGATCATTATCATAAATAAATTTAATGTATTGTGGCATATCAGCGCTTCTTGAGATACTTCTCATATCTCTTAATGATAAATACTCTTCAAATTCAGTAACATTATATAAATGTAAAGCAAAACAGTTTGGATTATTTTTACCATAGTATTCAACTATTTCATGACCATCGTGTCTTTTATCATATCCTGTAGCCCTTAAAATTTCATCTGTGCTTCCATTTAAAATATCGCTTACTTTAAAATACCCAATAATTGCTTTATCTTCCTTAGCAGAATATACGTAAATTTTTTTGTTAAGTAATTCATTTCTCAATGGCGATTTTCTAAATTCATAAAGTTTAGTTTCATCAAATACTTGTCTAGCATAATATGTCATTATTGAAATAATAGCAATTCTATTTCTATGCTTTTTATCCATCTAATCCCCTCTTGCGAGAGTATTATATCATAAATTGACATATATGGCCAAAAGTGATACTATAAACAACAAATTTTGGAGGTTGAAAGGCTAAAATGATAAATATTGAAAGTATAAAAAATTATATAGGAACTATTACAGAAGATGAGTTTATTGAACTTGCTTCAAAAATTTATATGATAACAGACTTTATTTGCGATGATTACCCAAAACGTAAAAAATGGTATTTTACTAAACAATTACCAGCAACTATAAATGGTGATAAACGAAATATATTATTTGTTAGAAATCCTGATAATTACAATGAAATAATTTCCATGGCATGCCTTAAAAGAGATGAAGAAGAACAAAAAATATGTACATTATATATTTCAGATAAATATAGAGGCCTAGGAATTGGTAAAGCAATTATCGAAGAATCAATGAGATGGTTAGGAACAACTAAACCACTTATTACATTTGCTGATTATAAACTGGAAATGTTTAAACCAATAATAGATAAATACAATTGGAAATTAACAGAGATTGTTTCTGGACTTTATAATGATAGATCACAAGAATTATGTTTCAATGGAACATTAACTAAAAATAATAACGAAACTGTTGAAAAACAATTATATAAAAGATTGGTACGCTCATTAAATTATAGAATTAAAAATTACAAATAAAAAGATGTTCAAAAAAAGCGTCTTTTTTTGATACATTTTTAAATAAATTATACTCATTATTCCCCATAATAATCGTATCACCACCTTTAACTGTATAAGTTGTACCACTACTACTATTACTACTAACAGGTATTTTAAGTTGTTGACCTATACTTAAATTATTACTAGTTAAATTATTTAAACTAATTAATACTGATGCCGTAGTATTATTAGCTTTAGCTATAGTATAAAGACTATCTCCCTTTTTAACTGTATATAGTTTATAATTCATACTACTAGCAGGTGGAGTATAACTAGGACCAATACATTCTTCAATACTTACTGACTCAGGCGTAACTCTAATTCTAAGTGTTTGACCAATATTAAGTAAATTATTAGTAAGGCCATTATCTTTCTTTAATACATTTATATCTATATTATAGTTTCTAGCAATGCTATATAAGTTATCTCCTTTTTTAACAGTATAATTAATATACTCAGGCATAATCATTTGATCTTCTGGTGTATACATCTCTGGTATTCTTAAAACTTGACCTATACTAAGACTTGTATTCTTTAAATTATTAAGTTTAATTATTTCATCAACAGTTGTATTATACTTACGTGCAATCTTATATAAAGAATCACCTGATACTACAGTATACATAAATAAATTATTAGGATTAGTACCAGACTTAGATGGTATTTTAAGCACCTGTCCTACTCTTAAAGTATTAGCTGAAACATTATTTAAATTAGCAAGTTCCATAACTGATACACCAAACTGATTACTAATACCATATAGCGTATCACCACTTTTAACCGTATAGTTTATAAAATCACCTCTATTTAAATATATGCAAAAAGAAAAATAGTAGCATTTAAACAACTATTTAGTCTTACTACCATCATTATAACTTTCTCTTAATAAATCTACTTGAAACTGTTTCACACAGTCTAAATATTCTTCATATTTTTTATTTAGTTCTGGGCATGCTTTTTGGTGATATTCAAGTTCTCTTTTAATAAATTTTTGATATTGTATTCTATTAAATAATTCTGAATCATTTGTTTTTTTTAAGTCTTTAATATATATTAATTCGCCAAAATCTAGTAAATATACTTCACCATTTTCATCTTTGCCATAATTTTCAACCTTATTGGCATCATTAAACAAATATCCATCTTCTCTAAGTCTTATATAAGTAACCTCTTTTTCCATTTCACTAACATTACCAATACTTAACTTTTTTAGTCCTAATATTGTAGGATAATTAATATCACCTGTATTAATTTTTTGTTCAAATAATGGCTGTAATATAGCAGTACTATGACTTACATAATCACTAAGAGTAGGATATCCCCAATTATTATACCTAACATAAGTTAATCTAATTACTATATCATCACCAATAAAATTAATTGATGTCTCCCCACTTACTACTTGAAGATTATTTAAATCAAAATTATTACTAACAAGCACTTTCATTAAATCATGAAGTACTATATCAATAGTCTCTTCTCTTGCAAATGTTGAATTATGTAGTATATAATCTTTTAATTCATTTATATTTATTATCATATTTATACCTCAAAAGTATTATACATCAAAATAAAGAAAAAGACTAGCAAAAAATCTAGTTCTATTTAATATTCTATAGCACAACAAACTAAATAATTGATTTTATATAATACTTAATTTTTTATAATATTTTTCTTACTATTATACTCAGTACATTTTTCTTCAAGATAAGGATAATTGCAGCACCTATTTTTTACATTAGGTTTTAAATTACTATTTTTATATAACTTATAAAGCAAATAAGACTTTTTAAATATTTCTTCTCTGTGTTTTGTTAACCACCTTAATTGATTTTTTAATAATTCTAATCTATAAGCGCCAATGTTATCATTGTTTGGATGATTTAAATCAATAATTGAATAATTATTCTTTGTAACAGGAATCATATTATTAAAATTAATAACTCCATACTCTCCATCCTTAATTTTTATCATGTCTAAAGTATTTTTTAACCTTTTATGTTTAACTTTTGGGCTCGATAATGGCGCAAAATACTCACAATCATTAATTTTAAATAGTACTCCTATAAATGGTCTTAATTCCTTAAAACCTGCATTATACGAAACTTTGAAATCAAAAGTTCGCAAAAAATCACAATAATGTGAGTCAACTCTAACAATTTTTAAATTTCTGTACATTTTTCCTCCTAATAAAACCAAAGGACTAGAGAAATATCTCTAATCCACTTTTTTAACTGCCACTTATAGAGCTGGCTTCACTCGCTTTATTAGTTGTCATTTATAGAGCTGACTTCACTCACTTTTTTAACTGCCACTTATAGAGCTGGCTTCACTCGCTTTTTAACATATTTGGTGACCCGTACGGGATTTGAACCCATGAATGCATGCGTGAAAGGCATGTGTGTTAAGCCACTTCACCAACGGGCCATAATTAATTGGTGGGCCTGGATGGACTTGAACCATCGACCTCCCGCTTATCAGACGGACGCTCTAACCAGCTGAGCTACAAGCCCAATTAATCAATGACTATTCAAGTATACATTATTTTTTTATTATCGTCAATAGATTTTGCTTAAATTTTAAGCAATTTATTAACTTTTTAATAAAATTAAGAGTAATAAGAACCATTTTAGTCCTTATTACTCTCTAAAATAATTGCTTCATATATCAAATCTACTAAATGATTACTTGGTTCTAAATGATATTTATCTATCATTTCATCAAATATACTATAACTATGTTTCATATTTAAGTATGGATAAACTAATTCTTTATGATTATTTATATCTTTTAAATAATCATATGTATAATTAGGTTCTATTAATAACAAATCATAATCTTCACACCAAATTTTAAAATCATTTAATATAGTATCTGGATCAAATGTATACTTAAAATTATCATTATCATAATCTATTGCTTTTAGAATTGCAATATTATCTATTTTATCTTTGTTTAATCTATAATCAAATCTATCTATTAGATTAAGTCCATCAAGTTTTAATGCTTGTATTTGACATATTTTACCTAGATCACTATTAGAATGATCAGGAATAATCTCTACAATAATATATTTATCTTTATCAAGTTTCATATTATCTTATCTTTATATGTGCTTCCCTTAGTTGTAGTTCTGTTACTTCACTAGGACAGTTCATCATCATATCTGCTCCTGATACGCTCATTGGGAATGCTTGAACTTCTCTTAAATTATTCTCTCCCTGAAGTAACATAATCATTCTATCAATTCCAGGAGCCATACCTGCATGTGGAGGTGCACCAAACTTAAATGCATTGTATAATGATGTAAATTTTTCTTTTACGATACTCTTATCATATCCAACCATAGAAAATGCTTTTTCTAATGCTTCTACACTATGATTACGCACTGCACCTGATGCCATCTCATTACCGTTACATACAAAGTCAAATTGACTAGCTATAATATCATCAATATTCTCTTTATCAAATGCATCAAGACCATTTTTAGGCATAGAAAATGCATTGTGACAGAAATCATATTTCTTCTCTTCATCATTATATTCAAACATTGGAAAATCATTAATAATACAGAATTCAAATACATTTTCATCTATTAAGTCTAGACGACGACCTAACTCTGTTCTAATCATACCAGCTTGCTTAGCAGCTACTTTCTCTTTTTTATCTGCTATAAAGAATAAAACACTATTTTCCTTTAATTCTGCTTTTTCAATTAGATTTTTTCTATCTTCATCAGTTAAAAACTTATCAATAGGTCCTTTAAATGATAAATCAGAGTTTACTGTAATATAACCAATACCAGGCATACCTATAGTCTTAGCATATGCAACAAGTTCATTAAACCAACTATTAGATTTAGTACCAATTCCATCTACTTTAATACCACGAACAGTTACTCCTCTAAATGGTTTAAAATCACTATCTTTAAATATATCTGAAATATCAATTATTTCAAGTGGATTTCTTAAATCAGGTTTATCTGTTCCATATTTTAGCATTGCATCTTTATAACTTATTCTTCTAAATGGAGCAGGTGAAACCTTCTTATCACTAAACTTAGTAAAAGTATCATAGAATACTTTCTCACCTATTTTATATACATCTTCCTCATCTACAAAAGCCATTTCAAAGTCTAATTGATAGAATTCTAATGTTCTATCACTACGACAATCCTCATCCCTAAAACATGGAGCTATTTGATAATATTTATCAAAACCACTAACCATTAATATTTCTTTAAATATTTGAGGTGCTTGAGGAAGTGCATAAAATTTACCTTTGAATTTACGTGATGGAATAATAAAGTCACGTGCTCCCTCTGGTGATGAGGCTGTAATTATTGGAGTCTGTACTTCTGTAAAATTCATACTATCCATTTCGCTTCTTAAGAACTTTAATAGTTCACTACGCATACGTATATTATTACCAACTTTTTCATTTCTTAAATCTAAGTAACGATATTTTAATCTTACATCCTCAGATACTTCTTTACTTTTTAATATTTCAAATGGTAATTCATTAGGTGCGCTACCTAATACTTCTAAACTTTTAACTAATAATTCAACAGTACCAGTAGATATATGATCATTATAATCTTCTTCACTTCTTTTTCTAATAGTACCTGTTACAGTAACTGCAGACTCTTTAGTAAGTCCTTTAAATATAGAATCATCATTACTTACAACCTGAATTATACCTGTATAATCTCTAACATCTACAAATATAACTCCACCATGGTCACGAATATTCGCAATCCATCCAGCTACAGTAATATCCTTATCTACATCTACTTCAGTTATTTTGCCACAATAACGATTACGATATTTACTCAAATATTTACTCATTTAATCATCTCCTTTTTACATTACTATATTATTATTACCACTAATCTTTGGCATTAGTAATCTTAATTTTTTATATTCCTTATATTCATCAAAAAATTCTTCCTTATCACTATAATATATCATAGCGTCTTTTCTAGGATAATATCCCTTATCAACTATTGGAATAGATATATAATATAATTTTTTTAAGCTATCAATATTTTCAATACGTAAATTAGGTTTTACAATATTCCATAAATCAATTAACACTTTCAAAGACACATCTATATCTTTTGAACCATCAACTACATAATAATTTAATTTACGATAAATATCACAAAATATAAAATCATCATTATCTTTTAAAATATTTGAAAATACTTTTACTTTCTCATTTTTTGTCGCATCTACCATATTATTATTATCATCTATATAACACAATACATAATCTTTCAATTTAAAAAATGTATTTTTTACATAATAATCAATGTTCTCATCATAATATTCATCATCATACATTTTTTCATACAATTCAAATATATATAGATCATCTAAATTATAAACACCTTTATTCATTAATCCCCCTGAAACACGATAATTATCGTTTTTCTATTTCTTCTTTAATTATTTTAGCAGTTAAACTTGGATTTGCTTGACCTCTTGTTGCTTTCATTACTTGTCCTACAAAGAAATCAAATACATTTCTACCTTTACGATATTCTTCAATTAAATCTAAATGAGCATCTAATATCTCTATTACAAGTGGCCTTATTGTATCTTCATCCCCTACTTGTTTTAATCCTAATTCATCTACTATAACTTGTGGTTCTTTACAATCTGATAAACACTTATATAAAACATCTTTACTTTGTTTAGAAGATATCTTACCATCATCCACCATTTTCATAATATCAAATAACATTTTAGGTGTTAGATATATCTCGTTAATTTCAAGATCATACTTATTTAAATGTCCTAATATTACAGAAGTTAACCAGTTAGATGCTTTTTTAGGGTTACCACCTAATTTAATAACTTCTTCATAATAATCAGATACTAATTTATCCTTTACTATGATAGTTGCGTCATAATCAGATAAACCATATTTTTCAATATACTTTGTTTTTCTCTCACTAGCAAGTTCTGGAATAGATTTTCTAATCTCTTCTAACCATTCCTTAGATATTTTATACTTTGGAATATTAGGTTCAACAAAGTATTTATAATCTATTGCATCTACCTTACTACGCATATATATTGTAGATAAACTATCTTCATCCCAACGTCTAGTTTGTTGTTCCATCTTATCATATTCGCCTGACTCTTTTAACTCTATTTGTCTATCAATCTCATAGTTAATTGCATCTCTAACGCCACCAAAAGAGTTAACATTCTTAATCTCAATCTTAGTACCCCAGTTATTAATATCAGACTCATCTAAATCTTCATCCATAATAGATACATTTACATCACATCTAATTTGTCCTTTTCTAGAATCTGCCTCACTAATACCAGCATACTGATAAATACTTCTCATTGTTTCTAAGAAAGCAACAGCTTCATCTGCCGAGTGAAAACATGGCTCAGTTACTAACTCTAGAAGTGGTACTCCGGCACGGTTATAATCAATTGTTGAATATGATGAGTAGTGATCAGTTGATGCAGCATCCTCTTCTAAGTGAAGATTATTAATAACCGCAACTCTTTTCTCGCCTTTACATTCATATTCTAAAGACCCGTATATTCCTACTGGAGCTGGTTTAGTCTCCTGAGTAATTTGATATCCTTTAGGTAAATCAGGATAATAATAATTCTTTCTTTCAAAATACATATATTCAGGTTGTTTACAATTAAGTATCATAGATGCTTTTAAAGCCATTTTAACGGCTTCCTTGTTAACTACAGGAAGTGTGCCTGGGAAAGCCATATCTACAGGCCTAATATTAGAATTAGGTACATCTTTATAAGAGTTTTCTGCACTAGAAAAAACTTTTGTATTAGTTTCACTAATCTCACAGTGCATCTCTAAACCAATTAATGCTTTATACTTAGTCATGACGCACCTCCTTTGCAATTTGTCCTTTATAATTCATAGTAGATTCAATTGCATAAGCAATATTTAATACATTAGCATCATCATAACAATTACCCGTAATATTAACTCCTACTGGAAGACCATCAATAAATCCAGCTGGAATAGTAATTGAAGGAAATCCTCCAAAGTTACCAATCTGTAAATGTTCTTCTAAAGCTTTTGTACTTTCATCAAGTATATCTTTTGAACCCTCTAACTTTTTAGCAGGACCACTTCCTACAGGAAGAATTACTGCATCATAATCCTTAAATAATTCTTTCCATCTATCAACTAATAATCTTCTAACACGTTGAGCATTATGGAAATATCTATCTTTGTTTTGCGCTTGTAATACATATGAACCTATTACAAATCTCCTTTTAATAAGTGGAGAAAAACCTTTAGTACGATGGTCTTTCATCATCTCTATATAATTTTTTCCTTCGCCTCGAGGGCCAAAGATAAATCCAGTTAGATTAGACATATTAGATGTAGCTTCAGCACATGATATAACTACATATACAGATGCAAGTGCATCAAGTAACTTCTTATCTACGCTAACTTCTTCTACTTCAATACCAATACTTTTGCATTTCTCAATTACATCCATAAAGTTAGCAAGATGGCTTTTTAACTCATCATTTGCATTAGGATATTCATTAATATCGCATAATTCTTTTATATAACATAACTTTTTTCCCTTAACATCACCTGTAATACTTTCATATAGATTAATATCACTAGAATCCCAACTAGTCATATCATTTTTATCTATACCTTTCATTCCATCTACAACAATTGCAGCATCTTTTACAGATCTTGTTAAACATCCACAGTGATCTAAACTTGATGCGAAAGGAAATAATCCATAACGAGAAATCATACCATAAGTTGGTTTATATCCAACAATCCCACAGTATGCAGCAGGTTTACGAATAGAGTCCCCAGTATCAGATCCTGTTGCATAAGGATAAACACCTGATGCAACAGAAGCAGCAGAACCAGCAGAAGATCCAGCAGTCATTCTTGTTTTATCCCAAGGATTAAGTACAGTTCCAGTGTGACATGTAGTACCAGTACCACCCATACCAAATTCATCCATCGCACATTTAGTAACACCAATTGCTCCATTACTTTCTAGATTCTTAATAGCAGTAGCTGTAAAAAATGGTACATAATCTTTTAAAGTATTAGATGAACCAGTAGATAATATATCTTTAGTTGAATAATTATCCTTAATTCCATAAGGAATACCTGATAATAAGGAATCAGTTACCTCAGTAGCTTTTGCATCATCAATAATAGTTACAAAACTATTATATTCATCTTGATGAGCATGTGCTTTTTCTAAAGACTCTTTAACCAACTGTTCACTAGTTACTTTACTACTTTTTAACGCTTCATGTATCTCTTCAATACTTTTACTCATGTATTCCATTATTCCACCACCTTTGGTACTCTAACTTCATCATTAATATAATCATCACAGTTTTTAAGTAGGTCATCAATATCAACAGACTCCTCTATAACATCCTCTCTTAATTCATACACAAAATCATCTAGAGTATGAGTCATAGGTTCAACACTCTCAATATTATCAATTTCCATTACTTTCGCAATATCCGAATCAATTATATTAAACTCATCCAACACCATCTTATTCTCTTCTTCGGTTAATCCGATTAATAACTTATCAGCATAATCATCAACCATCTCTTTAGTAAACTTCTCCATAATTCCTCCTTTATATATAAAAAAACAAGCCCAGCAGACTTGTTATAATCAAAATGGCGCCTAATGTAGGACTCGAACCTACGACCTATCGGTTAACAGCCGAGTGCTCTACCAACTGAGCTAATTAGGCATATGGCGCTTAATGTAGGACTCGAACCTACGACCTATCGGTTAACAGCCGAGTGCTCTACCAACTGAGCTAATTAAGCATTACTGTCCGCTACTTTGGGACGAATAAACGCGGTGCCACCCAAATTGCCAAAAATTGACCTCTCATTAGATATAACGGACTTCTCCGGCAAACGCACCAAATGGTTGTTCTTCATAATATACTTAATTGTTAGCTTCCACCATACCTAACTCGCTTTAATCAGTTTATATTACTACTCTTCCATCTATAGTATTAATCCCCAAAAAACAGCTACGAATTAATTATAAAGTAAAACATACCCTTTGTCAATACTATTTTTTCATTTTTTAAGATTCAATCGTTGTTTTAAAATAAAAAATCGTATTAAAGTTGATAATAATTATTTAACTTTAACATACGATTTATTTTCATTAACTAACATACTTTCTAATTCTTCTTTTAATAATTCATATGTAGGAATTAGACCTAATGATGATAATTTAATATAAGCCATACCATAAGCAATTCTTCCATAATCTACTAATAATTCTACTAATCTTTTATCGTTCATAGTGCCTCCTTTGCAAACGAGGTATTATTATAGCAGATTTTTTGAATATTGCAAATAGAAATATGCAGTATAAGAATTGGTCACCACTGGTGACCATATTGATTACTTAAAAACTAACTTTTAATTTTTAAGTGCAGTTATTGGAATAACAATTACTCCATCTTCTCTAGTATAAACTGCATTTGATAAACCACATATTACACATAATGTTTTTGGTGGTTTAACACCTTTTTCTATCATACTATTTTTTATACGAACTAAATTATTTGCTGCTTCTTCTATTTGATTTGCACCTAATTTAATTTCAAATGCCGCATAATCACCATCAGAAAATTCAATTACAGCATCAAATTCATTACCATCATAATCTTGATAATGAAAGATATTCCAATCATTTGCCTCAGCATATATTCTAAGGTCACGAATAACCATAGCTTCAAAATAATAACCAAAAGTATTTAAATCATTAATGCACATATCAACAGTCATATTTAAAATTGAAGTTGCAATTGATGGATCAACAAAGTGCCTTTTCTCCATCTGTTTAACTCTCATTCTACTTCTTAAATTAGAATTAAATGGAACTTGATTTTCTAATAAGAATAACTTTTTTAAATCGCCTAAATACTCTGTTATAGTTTTAACATCAATGTCCTCACTATCTATCTCTTCAATATCAGATTTTAGTTTTGCAATTGAAACAGTTGTAGACTCATTACGAGCAAGTGATCTTAACAATAACATGACTTTATTTAAATCTCTTTTTACATCACTTATCCTATCTATATCCGTATCAATTATCTCTTGAATATATTCTTTTGGTATTTTTATAGCCTCATCAAAAGGAACATTAATACTTCCAGGAAATCCACCTCTTAAAACCAATTTAATAATATCTCTTAGACCAATCTCACCTGTAAGTTTTCCTTTTACTTTATTATTATAGATATCTTGTAGTGATACATCACCTGAAGAATCTCCAGATTCATACAAACTCATTGGATACATCTTCAACTTTTTTATTCGTCCTGCACCTGAATGTTTAATTTTTTCTTTTTGTTTTTTTGATAAAACAGTTGAACCTGTTAAGATATATTTTCCCTTAACACCATCTTCATCACATTTATATCTAGTTGCATCCCAAATTTCAGGAACTTCTTGCCATTCATCTATCAATCTAGGAAGAGCACCTTCAAATATTAAAGATACATCAGTTTCTGCAAGACGCCTATTTTGATAATTACCTTTAGGATCCATTAATAAAAACTCGCTATTAGTTTGATTTCTTCCAGTCCAAGTTTTACCAATCCACTTTGCTCCATAAACATAAATCGCACCGTATGCCTTTATACTACTTTCAATTTTTTTATCAATTAATCTTTTTCTATATTTTTCCATATAATTCCTCCAGATACATAATTATTATATAATATATATACAAATAATCAATATACATTGAATGATTTTTAATTTTTTCACTTCAACTTATTTTAATATATAAGACCTATTACACAAATTGGTCCCCATCGGGGACCAATTCTCATAATTTTTAAAATATAATACACTATTCTTTAATTCATTTATATATTATTATATAACCATTTAATATATAGTTATTTTTAATATAAATGCCACTTTTTGTAACCACTTTTACTTATTTAATTACCATGATAAACTTAGTTGTACCTATAATATCATCAGACTTATCTCCATAAGATTGATAATTATTACTTAATTTAACTAGATTTCTAACTATATCAAGTTTACTAGTTAGATTATCATTAATAAATGATGTTAACTTCTTTATTCCTGTGTCGTTAAATGTATTAAGTCCAGTTGCAAGAGTGTTAGTGCCACCTTTAAGTGTATCTATGCCACTTACTAGTTCTATAGATCCCTTATGTAATTTATCTAAACCAGATGATAATTCACCTAAGTTAGTTGATAACAAGTTTAAAGAATCTATTGTTTTAGTAGTTGCTGCTTCTTTTACTTTATCAGCAACTGTAACAGCCACTCCTTCTGACACTTTCTCTGCAACATTCTTACTTATTGTTTGAGCAACACTTATTGCTGTATTTTTTGCAGTTTCTTCTAGTGCAGTTACTACAGGTTTATAATTATTATAAGCCTTACAATATTCTGTATATTGCTCTGGAATTTCTAATCCACTAGTACACACACCAGCTAATCCTAGTGATTCAATTTGTTCAACTGAACTTTTCATCTGATTATAATTATCATTAATCTTTAATCCTTCTATTGCTTGAAGACCAATATACTCTAATTGTTCTTGAGTTAAAGTAGCTCCACTTACAGCTTGCTCTTTAATCATATTAATAGTATCTTCAGCTAAAGCACTACTCTTATCATTCTTTAAATTATTAATAGAATCATCTACCGCACTTTTAATCTTATTAGTTCCATCATAAGCACTATTAATTCCATTTTGCAACTCTAATGCACCACTCCTTAATCTATCTACCCCATTATTAAGTATAGACGCACCACTTACTAACTTATTAGTAGCACTACTAAGTTCATTAATATCTGATGTAATATTAGATACATTACCTAATTTAGATAAATCGCTAGAATCTATTAATTTAGAGGTTGCAACTGCATAGATACTCTCCTTACTAAACTTAGTTGTATCATATTCAATAGTAACTTGATTAAGATTAACTGAATCAATTCCAAGAGATTCATTTAATCCTGGAGAAGATAGTGCAACTACCATATTAGTTACTCCATTACTAATAACCTTACCATTAGTTACTTTAATATTAGTATTATATTTAGAATTAAGTGATACTTCACTTACTACAACAAATGGAGTATATATTGTTTGATTATTAATATTATTACTTAAGTTATTAGTATAATTAATAGTAATTTCTACATGTCCTTTTTTATTCTTAATATCTTTAGTTTTAACTACATTTCCATCAAATTTATAACTAACGCTAATACTTATTGGTAATTCTTTACCACTACTACCTTGATAATAAATATCTCCTTTATTAGTTTTCCAATTAATACTTTTACCATCTATACTAAAAGTTTCATTACCATTTAAATTCTTAATATTAGTTAAACTTGTTACATCATTAATAGTATCTAGTTTTTCATCATTAATCAAATGTTCTGCCACTAATACACTCTTAACTTTACCACTACTACCTATTTTTGCATACACTGTCTCATCTTTAGATAAGGCTTTTATATTATATGGATTTATAAGTAATAAACCAATCATAATTAATAATGCTTTTTTCATTTTCTTCCCTCCAAAACCTAAACTTGTTTTTATTATTAATCTGTCAAATACTAGTAAAATTGATGGTAATACTAATATTACTACAATCATACTTATAATTGCTCCTCTTGATATTAATGTACATAAAGTACCTATCATATCTATTTTAGATACTACTCCAACACCAATAGTTGCAGCAAAGAAACACATACCACTTACAAATATTGATGATATACTACTATCTAAAGCACTTCTGACAGATTCTTTTCTATTTACTTCATTCTTTCTTTCTTCTAAATACTTAGTAGTCATAAGTATAGCATAGTCAATAGTAGCCCCTAATTGAATAGTACCTATAACAACACTTGCAATAAATGGTATTTTACTATGCATTAAGTATGGAATACCCATGTTTACAAATATAGCAAACTCTATTGCAGTAACTAATAATACAGGTAAGCTAATAGATTTAGTTACAATAAGCATTAGAATAAATATAACTATAATAGATGTATAGTTTACGTTATGAAAGTCCTCATCTGTAATAGATACTAAATCTCTCATTAATGGTCCTTCTCCTGCTACTATGGCATTAGAATCATACTTATCTACTATTTTATTTATCTTGGTTATTTGATTATTTAATTTAGTAGTTGCGATATCATATGATGAATTAACTAATACTAGTTTATAATCTTCAGATTGATATATCTTTTTAATATCTTTATCGATAAAATCTTCACTAATACCTAATTCACTTAATTTAGATGGACTAAGTACTAAATCTATTCCGTCTAAAGCCTCGATATCTCTAACCATTTCATTTAGTTTATAATTCTCTAAGTCTGATGATACTAGTATCATAGTTTGTGATACTATTTTATAATCATCATGTAACTTCTTGGTTGCTTTTTTATAACCATAACTATCAGGTATAGATTCATCTAATTTATAATATACATTAGTCTTTGTTTGAAATATATAAAATGGAACAAATAATACTACAAATACTAAGAATATTATTACATAATGATTCATAACAAAGTTTTTAATATAAGTAAATTTAGGTGTAATTACTTTATGTGTAGTTTTTTCTATATACTTATCAAATACAAGTAGGAGTGTAGGAAAGAGTGTTACGACACAAATTAGTCCAAACAATACTCCTTTAGCCATTACTATACCTATATCTCTACCAAGTGTAAGATTCATGGTACATAAAGCAAGAAACCCAGCAATGGTTGTTAAAGAACTACCAAATACTGAAGTTAATGTATTTACTATTGCATTACTCATAGCTTCATTCTTGTTTTTATACTTCTTCTTTGCATCTTCATATTTATGATATAAGAATATTGAAAAATCTGTAGTTACTCCAAGCTGCAATACTGATGATATTGCTTTAGTAATATAACTAATATCTCCTAAGAATATATTTGTTCCCATATTAAATAATATGGCAACACCAATGTTTGCTATTAATAATATTGGTACTAAATATGAATCTAGGAATATTGCAAGTACAATAATACAAAGTATTACGGCAATACCTACATATAAAGCCATCTCACTATTAAATAATTCTTGAGTATCAAGCACCATCGCACTCATGCCACCTACTTCTGCTTTATCTTTTGTAATCTTTCTAATCTTACTTACTGCATTTAATGTAGCATCATCACTAGTTGCTTCTTTAAATGTGATAAGTATTAAACTAGAATCTTTGTGAGCTACTTTATTAGTAATACTACTAGGTAAGAAATCTAGTGGAATAGTAGTACCTGTAATATCATTAATACTAATTACTTTATCTACACCACTAACCTTTTTAATGCTATTTTCAAGTTCAAGTAACTTCTTACTAGGCATATTATCTACTACCGTAACAGAAAATGCCCCCATATTAAAATCATCAGTTAATATGTTCTGTCCTTTTAATGTTTCGATATCATCTGGTAAATATACAAGTATATTATAGTTTACCTTAGTCTTATACATGCATATTGCAGCTGGAATCATCAATGCAAACGTTAAAATTACTATAAATACCTTTTTCTTACATATAATATCTGCAAATTTTTTCATTATAGTCACCTCTACGCACAATACTATCACAAAAATGACTGATAGTCAATATATTATATTCGTCTAGTAAAAATTAGTGTATCGAAACACTAAAAAAGAATAATTAAATTTATGTAATTCTAATTATTCTTTCTATAAAGACTCTACTTTATCTTTAGATAATCCAGTTATATTTGCAATAATATCTATTGAAACTCCAGCTTCTTTAAACTTATTCGCCATATCTAAAGTAGTCTTTTCAGTAACTTCTTTTGTTACTTCTCTAGTATTAGCCTCAAGTTGCTTCTTAAACTTCTTAGTTAATTCATCTTCAGTTTTTCTTTTCGCATCATGAAGCATTCTTTCTTCTCGATCATAATAAAACAATAATTCATCATCATTACTATATTTCTTCACCATATCACCGATGTCTTTAAGAATCTTGTTATCCTTCGCTAAAACATCAATAACTGATTTACTATTAGTACCAATCATTCCATACAATTTTTCAAAATCAGTTAATCCCTTTCCACCTTCATTATAACATATTTCTGC
>CACZAH010000018.1 GCA_902779035.1 uncultured Erysipelotrichaceae bacterium
AAAAAGAAGAAAAAAAATGTAAATGACTATATTTTACGTTTTTTCTTCTTATTTTTTATACAATGTCGAAATTTAACAATTTTATTCTATTTTACTGGAATTTACCCAAGAGTTAGAAACATACACAGTATGTTTCTAACTTATTAAAGGATAAAAATAATAAGATAAAAACACTAACTGAAAATAATGAAGCACTTAATTTAAGAGTTAAAACTTTAAATGATACAATTAAGGAAAAAGATAATGAAATATCATTTTTAAAATCTAAAATACAAGATTTAAAAAATACTATTGAATATTGGAAAGAAAAATTTGAAAAACTAATATCTTTCTTACATGATAAACTTCATAGTTGGTATGATAAAGATGATAAATATATTGATGTTGTTAATGATATGTATGAAGATAAAGTTTTAGATGAAGATGATATTGAAGAATTAGATTTAAGCAAAGAAAAAGATGATTATGAGAGATAAATCATCTTTTTAAGTTCAGAGTTTTATTATTAGTTTGCCCAGAATTTAAATGTTGAAGTATTCCTAGTTCTTTATTACTAAATCTAGATTCATCGATTTGTTCTATATTTTGTATACCATATGATTCTGCTTTTTTTAATACAATTTCGCTAAAATCTAACCCAGATAAATATTCAATTAATTTTTTGTTTGTATTTAACATTTTTCTCAATGGATAAAACTTTTCATCATTATAACTAACCATTGTATCAAGAGTTATTCCATCCTTTAATTTAAAAACAATGCCATCATAATCAACATATTTATTAAATATTTGATGTGTTTCAGAATCTTCAAATTCAAATAATTGTAATTGTTTATTATCAATTGATAATTGTCCTAATGTGTAAGTAAAAAGAACAGCATCAACTTTATCAAAACCAATGCTAAATAAAGAACTGACTAATATTTCAGTATTTATTTTTTCCATATAAACCTCCCTGTATTTTATATTATACTATATATTTTTCAAATTTAACATTAAAATTAATTTTGTTTATTTAATTCTACATATTTTTTGTCATCAATTATAGAACTTTTTATTATTCCAATTTTTTCTAATCTTTCTATCAAATAAATATATATCCAATCTGGATACATTACATATGGAATAATTGGATTTCCCATTAAATCTGCCACTAGTTTAAAAATATATATTTTTCCTGCTTTTTCAAGTCTATCAATAATATTTTCATCGAATTTATCAACATTACAAGACACAACTGTTCCATTGATCATATATCTTAGTTCTTTATTATCATTAATAATTTTTTCCCATTCATTGCAATAATCTTCTTTTTGCCATTTTGTTAAAATATGTTCTCTTTTTTCTAATTCAGAAATTTCTTTTTCACTAACAGCACTTATTGTCGTTGAACCCCAATTTAATTCTTCAGAGAAAATCACACTAATTTCCTTATCTTTAAACAAATAGCATATTAATAATAACAAACAATAATCATCACTATCTAAATGACTTGACCAAACTCTAATTTTTGAACAGTTATTAACAAACTCTTTTAACTTATTAAAATCATCAGTAAAATCATAATAATTCTCGTTTTTATAGTATTGAGAAAGAACTTTTCTATTAAATGGTGTAATACTATCAATTTTACCAATACATAATGCTAATGGCAAACAAACTTTAATATTTTCATTGCCACTTCGTTTCAATAATCCAAGTGCAGAGTCTGATGATACTATTTCTATAATATTGTTATTAATACCATCAAAATTTTTATATTCAAAAAACATAATAATCACATCCCTTATAGATATTATATCATTAATTATGGAAATTTTAGTTATTTGCTTTATTATTTTTTTTATTTATAGTATATTATATATAGAACTGATATTTATTAGTTGTTCTTTTAGATATAAGTGTTCAAAATAGGCTCTTGTATCGCACCAAATAACAACTAACATGCAGCTTATGTATGTTTTTTTTATTACTTGCGGCGCTAGAACGCTATCATAATAAAAAGGAGTAAAAAAATGAGTAGATGTGATTACCTATATTCAATAATTGGAGCAAACATAAGAAAACTAAGAATTAGTTTAGGCAAAACACAAAGTTTATTTGCAGAAGAAGTAGGAATTAGTGAAAGTTTTGTAAAACAATTAGAAAAGGAATATGAACCAAAAGGAGTATCATTAGATACCCTTGTTAGAATAGCAGATACATACAAGATAGATTTAAGGTATTTCTTTGACGGTTATAATTGATTTATATAATCAAATACATCATTTAAATTACCATCCTCACATAGTAAATAATAATAACAATTATTACTATTGGAATAAATACTCCAATATTTTTTTTGTCTCTTTATTACTACTGTAATACTGTATGATTCATCACCTTTTGTAATAAGTAATGAATCACTGTTAAAAAGTAAATTAAACCCTGAATTAATATAATTCATTACAATATCATTAGAATCATCTCCTAAAAAAAATAAATACACTTGTTCATATAATAATTCCCCAATTTTATCCATATTAAACACCTCAATTTTATCATTTATATATATATTATACCCTAAATAATTGTAATATTAACATTTTTATTACATATATTAGTCAAAACATGGAAAATACTGGAAAAAATGAGAAAATTATTACGGGTGTTTATATGTATTCTAATAATTTAAAAAGGTTAAGAAATGAAAAGGAATTAACTCAACAATTTGTTGCGGAAGAAGTATTAGGATGTAGAAGAACTACTTATAATAATTGGGAACGTGGAGTTGTAATGATTCCAATAAAGATTGCAGATAGCCTATCTATATTTTATAAAGTAAGCTTATCATGCATTCTTGGAATTAATAAAACAATCGAATTTAAAAAAGATATCAATAAAATGAATTATAGTACACTACTAAATAATTTAAAAAAGTTGAAAGATGATAATAAAAATTCATATAGTGAAATTGGAAAAGAAATAAAATGCACAGGTACATCGTGTCAGAGATATTTAACAGGTAAAATCACAATACCAATGGATAGGCTTATAATGCTTGCTAAAATGTATGATATTGATATAGATGAGTTATGTGGAAAAGTAGATAATATAAATTTAATAAAAAATTAAAAATATACTAGTTTTAATGATTAAGTATATTTTTTTTACCATTTTTTAAAATTTACGCGTAGAAATTAAAATACAGTAGTTTTTAATTAGCAAAACATCAAAAAAGTACTTTTGCATATTATTTTTTTATGTGATAAAGTTATTGCCGAGGTGTCGTATTATTATGAATACAAAAAAGATTGATGAATCAATAAAACCAATAGTAGATAAGTTTAATGAGGTATTAAAAAAAGATTGGGTTCCAGGTATCAATGATAAAAGTTTTGGAAATGTTGGCCTAACATTCGAACGTGAACTGGGTAAAAAACCTGATACTACTTTTTTTCCTGACTACTATGGTATAGAAGTAAAGTGTACAACTATTAATAGTCGTTATCCAGTATATTTATTTTCTGCAGCATTTGATGGTCCAACATATCCAGAAATTGAAAGAATAATTAAAAAATATGGAACATATGATTATTTTTATAAAAATAAGAAGGTATTGTATACCAAAGTTAGTTTTAAAGAAAAAACATTAGTTAATAGCAAATGGTATTTTCAATTTTCTAAAGACAAAGATAAAATATTTTTAAATGTATATGATTTAGATAAAAATCTAATTGAGAAAAAATCATTTATTTATATTAAAACACTATACAACCATTTAATGATTAAACTACAAAAACTAGCAATGGTTTACGCTCTTCAGAAAAACATCAATGGAAAGAAACATTTCAAATATTACAAAATTGATATATATGAAATGAAAGAATTTGGCAAATTTATATATTTACTAGAAAATGGATATATTACTGCAAGTTTAGTTTCACGAATAGGACGAAGTGGAAATGATGCCGGTAGATACCGTAATAAGAATTTAGCATTTGCTATAGATAAAGAGAAACTATATTTTCTGTTTGACAGGTTATATTACTATAATTCAAGAACAGGAAAAGAAATTATAAACTAAAAAAGTCAATCACTAATTGACTCTTTTATCGACAAATAATGGCTCAAAATAATCTATGTTTTTATTTGTCTCTTACTCTTGCTTTTAATTTAGTTTCAACTACATCTATTATTTTATTGAAGATATCCATTACTTCATCTTCATTTAATGTACGCGTATCATCTTTAAATGTTAGGGAGTATGCAATTGATTTTTCATCTTTACCTACATTATCTCCTGTATATATATCAAATACTTCGATGCTATCTAGTAATTTTCCTCCTGCTTTCTTTATTACATCTGTAATTTCTTTGTTAGTTATATCTTTATTTACTACAAAAGCAACATCTTTTACTATACTAGGATATTTAGAAGATTCTTTAAATTTAATTGGTTTAATCTTCTTATTACATAGTTTAGTTAATGATAATTCTATTACATAGATTTCATCTTTATTAACTTTAGGATGTACTCTACCAATGATTCCAACTTCTTCCCTATCTACAAGCACTTTTGCACTTACTCCAGGATGCATATCAGGTATCATTTCAGGTATATTGCATGCTTGATAGTCATATCTATTTTTTAAACCTAAATAATCAAGTAAGTTTTCAAGTATTCCTTTTACTAAGTAGAAATCTACTGTAGTATTTCCTTGCCAACTATTAGTAACAAAGTCTCCACTTGCAAGTATACATATCTTAGTATCTTCTGTATAATTAGAATCATAAGTATTAGCTATTTCATAGATATTAATATTTTTAACTTTTCTTTTCTTATTGTAAAGATATGTATTAATTAACGATGGTATAAGTGTAGTTCTAATAACACTCTTATCACTACTCATAGGATTAGGTAAATTAATCTGTTTTTTATCTTCATATCTAAATAGGCTAGCCTCTTCAGGTGATACTAAGGTATAGTTTTTATCTTCATCAAATCCTAAGGCTCTAAGTCTTTTTGATATATCTTTTCTTAAGCCTATATTACCTTTATACTCACCTTTTTTCATTGGTAAAGTAGGAAGTTTACCTACTAAGTTATGATATCCATATAAACAGCCTATTTCTTCTGCAATGTCAGCTGCATTGCACTCAATATCTAGTCTTCTATTAGGAACTGTAATAGTAAATAAACCATTATCATATTTATATTCAAAGTCTAATCTATCAAGTTCTACTTTCATATCATCATCAGTAATAGTAATACCTAGGATATCATTAATATCACTTGATTTAACTTTAATAATCTTTGGTGTTTTATCTAACTCATCATGCATTATAGTATCTTTTAAAACAGTACCAGATGCATACTCTTGTAAGAGGTAACATGCTCTATTTATAGCATCTATTGTATATTCATAATTTAATCCTTTACCATAACGGATAGATGCTTCACTTCTTAAATCTAATCTAGATGAAGTTTTTCTAATACTTATTGCATCAAAGATTGCACTTTCTATTAGTATATTAGTAGTAGATTCATCAACCTCAGTATTCTCACCACCCATAACGCCTGCTATACATACTGACCTACTTCCATCAGTAATAACTATATCATCACAAGTTAATTCTCTTTCTTTTCCATCTAATGTAGTAATAACTTCATTATCGAATGCATTTCTAACTACTACTTTATCGCCTAATTTATCTTTATCGAAGAAGTGTAGTGGTTGACCATATTCTAACATAACATAGTTAGAAATATCTACTACATTATTAATAGAACGCATACCAACACTCTCTAATCTTTTCTTAATAAAGTCTGGTGACTCTCCTACTTTAACACCCTTAACCATACGTGCAGTATAGAATGGGCACTTTAAAGTATCAACTTTTAAACTAAAATGATTATTAATAGAATCAGTATCTTCTTTTATATCAATACTAGGTAGTTTAACTTTTTTATTTAAAATAGCTGCAACTATATAAGCAAAACCAATATGATAATAGCAATCATTATTATGATGTTTATAAATATCAAGTTCAAGTATAGTATCATCAAAACCTAAGTATTTTAATGCATCAACACCTACTGGAGCGTCATCATTAAGTTCAGTAATTCCTTTATTATAAGTCTCTTCAGTTTTCTCTTCTAAACCAAGTTCAAATAACGCACATATCATACCATTAGACTCAATTCCTCTAATTTTACTTTTCTTAATTTCAAAGTCTCCTGGTAGTATTGCTCCTGGTAAGGCAACTATTACTTTTAAGTTTTCACGTACATTAGATGCTCCACATACTATTTGTGTGGTAGAATCTCCAATATTAACTTGACATATATTAAGGTGATCACTATCAGGATGAGATTCTACTTTAAGTACATGACCTACTACTAGATTATTAATATTATTACGCATCACTGCTTCAATATTAACGCCAAACTTAGTTATTTTATCTGTAAGTTCTGTAATATTTTCATCTTTAATATCTACATAATCTCCTGTCCAATTTAAACTAATCATATTAATCCTCCCTTCTATCAAATACTTTAGACTCTCTTAAATCTGTATTATAGAATGTACGTATATCATTTATTCCGTATTTAAGCATAGCTATTCTCTCTAGTCCAAAGCCAAAAGCAAAACCATGCCAAATGCTAGGGTCATATCCACACATCTTAAGTACATTAGGATGCACTACACCTGCTCCACTTATTGTAATCCAACCTGTATTTTTACAAATAGGACAACCCTCACCTTTACATTTAAAACAAGATATATCAGTCTCTACTGAAGGTTCTGTAAATGGATAATAACTTGGTCTAAAACGAGTAATACAATCATCCCCAAATAAATGTTTAGCAACTACATCAAATGTACCTTTTAAATCAGCAAGTGTTGCACGTTTATCAACAAGTAATCCTTCTATTTGCATGAAATTATGTGAATGTGTTGCATCATCATCATCTCTACGATATGTCTTGCCTGGACATACTACTCTAATAGGCTTTTCACCCTTACCTTCTAACATAGTTCTAGCTTGTACTGGAGATGTATGACTTCTAAGTAGTATTTTATCTCCTTCTAGATAGAATGTATCTTGTGAATCTCTAGCAGGATGCCCCTTAGGTAGATTAAGTAGTTCAAAGTTATATAAATCTTCTTCTATTTCTGGTCCTTCAACTACATCATATCCTAAACTCATAAATAAGTTTTCCATATCTTCAACAGTCTTTTCTAATATATTAGGACTACCAGTTCTTACTTTAGTTGCAGGAAGTGTAATATCTATTTTTTCACTTTCTAGTTTTTTCTTTAATTCAAACTCTTCAAGTAATTTCATCTTAGCTTCATAAATTTCATTAAAATGATTTTTAACAGTATTAACCAACTTACCATATTCTTTCTTATCTACTGCATCCTTAATTCCTGCTTGAAGAGTTGTAATCTTACCTTTTTTACCTAACTGTTCAACTTTATAATCAATCAACTCTTTTAAATCAGTAATATGTTCAAATCTCTGACTAATCTCTTCCATTATTTTTTTTGCTTTCTCTTCATTCATTATATCCCTCCTAAAAAATAAAAATCATATTAATTATAGGGACGAAATATTCGCGGTACCACCCTATTTCATAATATGATTATGCTCTTATAGCTTAACGCGCCTAACGATAAGACTAGAAACTGAATTCATAAAAGGTTATTTATTATCTTCACACCAGCTGATAACTCTCTTTAAACACTTCTTTTACTACTACTTTTTCATTATCATCTTTTACTTCCTAACTGAAAATGATTTTAACACATTTCTATCTATTTTTCAACTACTTACTTTTAACTTTTTCAACTATTTCTTCACTATTAATAAATCTTATCCTAGAACCTATCTTAGTAGAATTAAAATACAGGTTATTAAGCATCATCACATTATTATAGTATTCTATATAACTAATATCTCCATTGTTATATAAATTATTATACTCAGTTATTTCTTCATTATATCTTTTTATAATCAATCTAGATAATAAATCTATATCAATTATATCTGGTTCAAATAAATTATCATTACATAATAAGTATGGATTAACATAAATACTAAGTAATATCAAATCTTTATATGAATCTCTATTACATATTACATCATTAATACTAGAATTAGTTAGATATTCTATATCACTATTATTTATAAACCCAGTTGCTAACATAAAAGATACTTTATTCCTTTTAGATTCTAAAGAATTAATCATATCAAGCATAAACTACTTCCTAACTATTTTTTTATTATTAAACACTCTCTATGTTCTACTGGACCTAGTGAATAATCAGATAAAGTCATACTATTAAATCTTTTAATATTTACTTTTCTGTTAAAGTTAAATGGATTATCATATACTAATTCAACCATTCTATAATCATCAAAATAAGTTTCATCTAAGTAATAAGGATCAAATAAATATATATAATTAGCATCAATACTAGTAGCAAGACAATAATGACTTTTACCAAATAAAGTTACATGAATTATCATAATAGTATTGTCATCTTTCATGAATTCTTTAATTGTTTTGATATTAACCTCTTCTTTATCAAGTCTATGTAATTCTAAATTATACTTTTTCTTATCTAATATCTTTTTAGCAAAATCACATATTGTTTCTTGACTTACAAGTATATTATTTTCACTTATTGTATGTTTATAAACACTTTTAATTAAACTATTATCTACACTTTCTCTATCAAATAGATAACTAATGGTATTTAAAAGTGTAGTTTTTCCACTATCAGTCTCAGTCATTTGAAATCTTAATGGAACCTTCATAAAACCTCTCCTTTGTAGTTGTTAAAACTAACGTTTTATATTATAGTTTATTATTATCAATAAGGCAATATTTAAAGAAAACAAATTTTCAAAACCAATCAATTCAAATAATTAGAAATTATTATACTCATTAACCTCATCTATCCAATCATTCATACGGTTTTTAATAGTATCGCATAAATACTTATAATCTTCTTTTGATACGTAATTAAGTTCATTCATACACTTATAAAACTTTTTTATACTAGATGCAGTTGATTTAATAGAAGATGCTGTAGACCACATACACTTTCTAATAAACCAATCACCAAAAAACTCCCCAATTTCACGACATCCATCTTCCATCTTAGATACATCATAATAATTTAGATAATCATTAATATAAAGTTCAACATTACTTAGATGATTTCTAATCGTTTTATCACTTAACTTATTTAAAACTAGATATTCTTTAAATTCTGCTAAAAACTTTTTATTCCTCTCAACATTCTTTTTTTGGTTCATTTCATAATCGTCCATAATTAACATCTCCTATACTAAATAATCTTCTTCTAAAGCATATGGATATTTTCCTATTTCCATTATATTTATAACCATTTCTTCAAGCATCTTAAAATATCCGCCTACGCCATATCTTTCGCGCCAAAAATCAATTGAATCATATATTCTTAACATACACTTTATTGGTAGTATAAATAAATCTTTATTAGATTTACACATACTTTTATTAATATAAATATCTTTATTTAAATAAGGATTAAATAACATTTGAAGCTTTTTAGCATACTTAATAGCTTTATCATCAACTATATCGATATAATCATACTCTTTATCATCTACAATACTTTTTAAATCATATATTGATATAATAAGAGCAAGTTGTAATTCCCTATCAGTTATTTGAATTTCTTCATATACATCATATATCTTATGTTCCATATAACCCAATTGCGGATAATATAAATCTTCATCTCCTCTATTTATATATCCATATTCTTTTCTTGCACGCGCTATAACGCGCTTTAAATCATATTCTTTTAACTTTACTGTTTCCATAATTACTACCTCTTTCTTTTCTTTATTATATCATCTTTTTCTAAATTTCCAACAAGCAGTGATGAATTATCATCATGTTTAGCTTGTAAGCCAGTTCTTTAGATAAACAGTCTCCCTTAATAAAACCATAATTAGTTAAGTCATTTTCTTCAAAACACGTTTGAACAGTCATATTATGCTTTCTCGCACTCTTACTAAAAGACCTTCCTATTTCTTCATAATCATTATCACTAAACTCTTTAAATTTGAGCACATTATAATTTCTTTTTACATTTTTATAAACATCAATAAAAGATACAATTATTTTACTAACATATCCATCTAATAACCTACATAAATGAGCAAATGCTTTTTTATGATACTCTAGAGTATATTTATCACTTATAAATATTGGGTCATACCTAACAACTATATTATAAGCACCTATAATACTAGATATTTTCTTAATTGCTTCTATTATTAATCCTTTAGGCGGTACATTAGGCTCTATATCTTTTTTATAAGGCGTTAGTGTAACATGAAATAATATTGGTTTATTAATATCTTTTAGATAATCTATAATAGGTATCGGATTTTTAGTACAAAACATTATTAAATCAACATCATCAAAATTAATTCTACTAACTAATTTAGGATAAAAAGGATTTCTAACATCAACATATCCTTCTTTATACCTATTCATAAACCACTTTGTATAAAATGCAACTATATCAGTCCTACCACTAACATTTAAAATCATAATATCACCAACTTAATTATATAAATAAAAACCTCAATAATCATTTGATTATCAAGGTAATATTCACTATGGCGGAGCAGGAGAGATTTGAACTCTCGCACCAGTTGCCCGGTCTACACCCTTAGCAGGGGCGCCTCTTCAGCCTCTTGAGTACTACTCCATCGCGTTACATATAGAATTATAGCATATATCGAATTCAAAAACAATAATTTTTTTAAATTTTTCTTAAGTTCATAATGAACGCTTATTATTAGTTATAAATATTATTGTAAACACAAGCAACAACTTACAAATGCATAGTTAGGAATAATTATATGTAATCTTCTCTTTTAACCAGAAATATTCTTTTGTTTCAAAATTACATACAAATATATCTTTATGATATATATAGAATATACATAATAGTTCTCTTAAATGTTTATTAGTTTTAATACATGCATAACTTTTAGTAATCTTAAGTGTAGTATCATCACCTATTTTGTATATATTATTATTACACTTCATATCATACTTCTTCTCTAAATAATTCTTAATTATTGAATCATTAAAGAAGTAGCAAACATTATGATATATACCAAATCCATAGTTATAGTTTTCTCTTTTCATATATTTTAAGTTTTCTAACATTGAATATAAGTACTTATCATTTTTCTTATAAAATTCTTTCTTTATTACAAATAAATAGTATTTCATATTATCACCACCTTGATTATATGAAATACTATTGTCGAATTATGTTTCTTTTTCTTATTTTTTTATTAAGTTATATACTTTTTTGTAAATAGAAGCAATATCAAAGTTTGCATATTCTAATACATCTTCACTAGAAGCACTAGTACCAAAAGACTCAATATTAATAATATTATTATAATCAGTTATTTTAGTATAGTGTAATGCAGTAGATGCTTCTATTACAATTATCTTTTTATCTTTTAGTATGCTTTCTTTATATTCTTTAGTTTGTTTTAAGAATATATCTAGGCTAGGCATAC
The DNA here is from genome assembly GCA_902779035.1 of uncultured Erysipelotrichaceae bacterium. Lineage (GTDB taxonomy): Bacteria > Bacillota_I > Bacilli_A > RF39 > UBA660 > RUG12438. The sequence goes on from CACZAH010000018.1 coordinate 11,599, forward strand.
TTACTACTCTAACATTAATATTACTTTTTTCTAAAGCATAAGATATTTTTAGTGCAGTTATTAAGTCTGTTCCTGATGCAACTAAGGTTGCAATATAATTATCAACTTCTCTTACTACATATCCACCTTTTTGTGTATTAGTTGCACTAGTACTATTAATACTATTTGTATTTCCCCTAGATATAATAAGTGCGGAAGGATTATTATGTGATAGTATTGATTGATAAGAGCCTATTGTTTCTTTTAAATCTACCGGACGATATACGCACAAATTAGGTATATCTCTTAGTGCAGTTAATTGTTCAACTGGTTCGTGAGTTGGTCCATCTTTACCTATAGCTATTGAGTCATGAGTAAATATATATGTAACTGGTAGATTCATAAGTGCGGACATTCTAATACCTGGCTTTAAATAGTCAGAAAATGCTAAAAAAGTTGATATAAATGGTCTAAAATTTAATAAAGCTAATCCATTTGATATTGCAGATGATGCTTGTTCTCTAACACCATAATGTATATTTTTTCCTTTATAATTTTTATAGACTATATCACTACTATCATCTATATATGTTTTAGTAGAACTACTAACGTCAGCGCTACCACCAATAAATGATGGTATATTTTTAGATATCATATTCATTACATATTTATTAATATTTCTTAATGATTTAGTATTAGTATTTTTCCAATTAATATTACTAATGCCATAGGTTTCATCTTCAAAGAAGAACTTTATATCTTTATATTTAGTATCTAGATTAGATTTAATTTCTACATTATATAAATTAACAAAATTATTATATTTATCTCCTACTCTATTTGCAATAAAACTAATTAAATCTTGTTTTTTATCTTCATCTACATAAAATGGTTCATTAGGTATAGATAATTTCTTCTTTAACTGAAATAAATCTTCTTTAGTTAGCGGTGTACCATGTACTTCTTTAGTATCTTGAAGTTTTGAACCATAACCTAAATGTGTTTTAATCTCAATAAAAGCTGGTTTCTTACTTCTCTTGGCTTTAGTTATTTCTAAATTAAGTTGTTTAATACTATTACCATCACTTACTTTAAAAGTATCAAAACCTAATGCTTCAAATCTATCTTTAACTGCTTCTTTAAATGTATTATCGGTAGTCCCATCAAGACTCATATTATTAGAATCATAAAGAATTATTAAATTATTTAATTTTAGAGTACCAGCTAAAGAACAAGCTTCATAGCTAATACCTTCCATTAAATCTCCATCGCTAACTAAAACATAAGTATTAAAATCAATTATTGATTTCTTATTATTCAATTTAGCTCTTTCTTTTAATATCTTCTCACCAAGGGCGATGCCTACCGCAGTAGCTATTCCTTCTCCAAGTGGTCCTGTTGTACATTCTACACCAGGAGTAACATTATATTCAGGGTGTCCAGGAGTCTTAGAATTTATACTTCTAAACTTTTTTAAATCGTCAAGTGTTAAATCATACCCACACATAAATAGTGTAGCATAAAGCAAAGCAGAACCATGGCCAGATGACATTATAAATCGATCCCTATTATACCAATTAGGATTAATGGGGTTAATATTTAAATGATACTTATATAGTGTATATATAATTGGTGATGCAGATAGTACAATACCTGGGTGTCCACTATTTGCCTCGTTTATCATATCTAACGCAAGTGTTTTAATATTAGCTAGTGTTTCTCTATCCATAATAAATCCTTTCTATTCATACTAAAATTAATTATATCACCTTTTTCTAAAATAATAAATATATTTGAACAAACGTTTGACAATAGTATATTTGTTTGTTATAATGTTGACGGTTGGTGATGTTATGGAAAGTTTAACTGAAAGGCAAAAAGATGTATTAGATGTAATAAAGAAATATATTGCAACTAATGGTTATCCTCCTACTGTACGAGAAATAGGAGATATTTTAGGACTTACTAGTCCTGCTACTACACAAGCCCACTTTGATAACCTTGTTAAAAAGGGGTATATTAGGAAAAAAAACAATTTAAATAGAACTATTGAATTACTTGTTGAAAATGAATATTTAAATAAGAATGATGATATAGCTACTATTCCTCTTCTTGGCAAAGTAACTGCAGGGAATCCTATTGAAGCAATAGAAAATCCTAATAATTTCTTTACTATTACTACAAGTTTTATTCCAAAAAGGAAAGAATTATTTGCACTTACAGTTGATGGTGAAAGTATGATTAATGCTGGAATATATGATAACGATATTGTTATTATCGAAAAATCTAATCATGCTAATAATGGTGATATTGTTGTTGCAATGAATGATGATAATGAGGTTACATTAAAAAGATTTTATAAAGAAAAAGATCATTTTAGACTTCAACCTGAAAATGATACTATGGATCCTATTATCTTAAATAATGTAACTATATTGGGTAAATTAGTTGGTTTATTTAGGAAATTTTAAAAAGGCTTATGCAGCCTTTTTTTAGTATAAGTTATTAGGATATACTCCCTTTTTTCTTAAATCATTAAGATAATCTTTTAATTTTTGTAAATCATCTTTGTAAGTTATTCCCATCCATTTTTCCGCTGTTGGAACAACTTTAATTTTTATTTTATTATCATTAATCATGTCTGTTAAAATATTTGGAAGTAACAATTCACACGTATCTAGATTATCTTTATTATCTTGAAAGAATTTGTCTAAATTATCTTCTATATAAGTTATAACTGAGTAATCAAGTCCATACATTAACATTGATACTTCTTGATTTTCATCTAATTCTATCTTAGAATCATCTACTAATGATTCACCAATAATTTTATTATCAATTCTCTCTATCTTATAATCATCATTTTTAGTTAAATATCCATCTTTAGTAAAGCATACCCCTCTTTTTACAGAACCATTTTCACTCATTGTGTTTTTTAGTAAATAACCGATTGCAACAGAGTCACCCTTTTTCATACAATCGTATAGTTCTTTAAATGCACCAAATCCATAAAAATCATCTGAAGAAATAATAGCAAAAGGTCCATCTATATAATCTTTCGCACATAATAATGCATGAGCAGTTCCAAATGGTTTTACTCGACTATCTGGAATACTTACATACTTGTCTAAATTATCATTTTTTTGAAATGCATACTCTACTTTACATAGTTTACTAACTCTACTTCCAACTGTATTTTTAAATATTTCATAGTTTTCTTCTTTAATTACAAATACAATTTTATCAAATCCAGCCTTAGCTGCATCATATGCCGAATAATCAATGATAAAGTTTCCATAATCATCTACCGGCTCTATTTGTTTTAATTCCCCAAATCTACTGCCCATACCCGCAGCAAGTATAACAAGTGTCATATTATTCCTCCTATCATTTTATCTATTTTCATATAATTGCCATCTTTCTTATATATCGCAATCTCCCTGTTATCTTTCATAAACAATATTTTATCATCACTATATACATTATTAATCTTCGCTCCATTAACTACTTTTTTTATTATTTCATCTGTTAATTCTACACATCTAATACCTAGTACATCTTTAATAGGTATAATGTTATCAGTAGTTAGACTATCTAATTTAACTGCATCTTCAATATTAAATTTACCTTGCTTAATCCTTCTTAGGTTAGTCATTATACCAACTGTATTAAGTTTTTTTGCAATATCTCTAATGAGACTTCTAATATAAGTACCTTTACTAACATTAACTCTAAATGTAATCTTAGTGTGATTATCTTGATAAATAAATTTATCTATTAACTTAATATCATAGATATTAACCTCTCTACTAGGTAGTTTAACTTCTATATTTTCTCTTGCGTATTCATATAATTTCTTACCATTTATTTTAACTGCTGAATATGCAGGAACTTCTTGATTATACGTTCCTTTAAAACTATTTAATACATTTACAATATCATACTCACTAATAATTGCGTCCTCTGTAGATAATACATTGCCTTCACTATCTAGAGTATCAGTACTAACTCCAAATACACATTCTGCAACATACTCTTTATCACTTGATGTAAGCAAATCAACTAACTTAGTTGCTTTATTAACAGCTACTACAAGAACACCAGTTGCGAGTGGATCAAGCGTTCCAGTATGTCCTACTTTCTTGGTATTAAACTTCTTTGATACAATATTAACAACATCACGACTAGTTAGTCCTTTTGGTTTATCTATAATTACTATCCCATTCATAACTACATTATAATTGATAACACCCATCTAGTCAATATTAGAAATTACCATTTTTTGAATATTTTTTCCAAAAAAACATTTTCACTCTCCACATTATTTTCAGTTATTATATAGTGTTTATAATCTCTTTTCATGTATTTAATATTATTTATATACTTATACTTCTTAAACTTAATACTATATAAATACCTATCTAATAAGAATTTAATAAACACATTATTTCTATTAGTTATTAGTTCTATTAAATTTATTAATAGTGGTATAAATGATATTAGAAACATTAATGATTTATTAATTATACTCAAGCTTATTAGAATAATTATAGTTATAAAAGATATTTGAAGTGTTAAAAAATAACTAGTCTTAAAGTTAGTTATTTTATTTAGTATTATATTAATAACTTTAGCACCATCTAAAGGATATATAGGTAATATATTAAATATTAATATTATATTACTTGATATAACTAGATAATAATTATGTATAAAAGAAATAAAAATTAATTGAAATATAATACCTGATATAGAAATAATAAATTCTTCTATTAATGGTTTATTTAAACTATCTTCAAACTTTAAAAGTATTCCTAAAGGAAATAATATAATACTTTTAATATGCCATTTAAATATTAATGATAAAGTAACATGGCCTAGTTCATGGATAAATAATATCAACATGAAATTTAGATAAAACTTAAAATAACCAACTAGAATAAATATTAAAGCAGTAATATATGTAAGTGGATGTATCTTAAAGATATTTTTCATAATCTAATACTTTACCATCTTTCTTATATACTAAGTATAAATACTTATTTGCACTTCCTAATATATCTCCTTTTTTTACATAATCATATAATTTATAATTGACATTATCTATATTACCATAAAGCAAGTCTATTCCATTTATTTGTTGAATAATAATTACCTTACCATAATCTTCTTTATCTCCAATAAATACAACTATACCACTTTCCATTGATGGTACAGTATAATGGTTACTGACAAGTAATTTAGCGCCATCTTTATATTTTGTAACCTTACTATAGCTAAGTTTTTCATCACTAACAGTCTTAGTACTATTATTAATTTTATTAATATTTAAATCTTTAAAATATTTGTTATATAGATTATTAAACTTAGTAAATGTTATATTAGTATCATATACATATTTATAATACATAGTTTTAAATTTAACATTAGTCTTCATTACTATTAACAGTACTAAAGTAATTACTGCAACTATTAATGCTTTTAATATAAAATTAACTACTATATTCTTTACTGAGTTCTTATCCACAAGTATCACCAGTAAATTATATGTGAGTAAAAAAAAAGAAGAACTAGTCTTCAAATAATAAATGTTTATTTAATAAGTAATACTGTATTCCAGATATGATAGATAAAATTGCTGCAACAAACAATAAAAAATCTGCTACTCTTAAGTTCACTAACTCAAATGGTAAGTTATAGAAAAGTGTTAGTGTTATACCTACCATTAGAGTTGCAGTCTTAACTTTACCTGATTTAATTGCCGCAACTACTTTACCACGAGATGCCGCAATCATCTTAATTGAGTTTACAATTGAATCTCTTACTATAATTACTACAGGAATAATTGGATGAATAAACCCTTGTGATGCAAGAATAATTAGTACTGAGTTTACTAATACTTTATCTGCTATAGCATCAAGTAATTTACCGAAGTCAGTTACAATATTATTCTTACGAGCTATATATCCATCTAGAAAATCTGTTAAGCTAGCCATTATAAATAAAATTCCAGTTATTAAATATTTAGAATCTACAACTAATTTTTCATCAATAAATAATTGCGGAAATTCAATTCCTGCCATCTGAAACGGAAATAGTAATAATAGAATTATAACTACTGACATAATTATTCTAGATATCGTAAGTTTATTAGGCAAATTCATAAATTTCCTCCATATTCATAATAAGAGCTTCATCATCATTATCTTTAGAATCTGTTGCGATTAATACTATACAGTATATAATAATTGCAATTACAACTACTATTAATGCATATATTAATCCTGCTGGAATATGCCATTGTTGTTTTTTCTCTAAAGTATAAGGACTAGCTATTTTTTTTACTTGTTTCTTATTTTTTTCACTAGCTTTTTTAATATCATCAAGCGATAATCTAGAAGTATAGTCAAATAAGTATTCATTAAACTCTTCAGTTAAAGCCTCATAATCTAATCCCAAGTATTTAGCATAATCACGAATAAAGAATTTTAGATAAAATACATCTTTAAAAGCTTCTTTATTCCCATCTTCAATATTTTCAAGTTGTGCAGGTCTAATTTTTAAATCTTCAGCAGCTTCTTCGACACTAATTCCCATAGATTCTCTTGTCTCACGAAGTCTTTCTCCAATTTCTTTCATATAACCTCTATTCTATATAAAATAAAAAATACTTTATAAGCCATGTTCTGTACCTAAAAGGTGACAAACATTTATCTATCAATTACTTGATCCTTGAATCAGTTCATTTCCTTATCAAAGTTCCCCTACCAAAATTTGGGTTTCTCGCTTGCGGGGTTTACCACGTTCCACAACTAAAGTTTCCCTTAGTCTCGTCTCTTTGGCACTTTTATACCATAGACCATGTCGATTGATTTAGGTCATCTGGAGCCGTTAGTTATTACTACCTTAGGTTATTTTTTCCCTAAGCACAAACACTACAGTCATCGCAGACTGTGCGAGCATGGACTTTCCTCTACATAACAAGTATGCAGCGTTTGTCAAAGTATTTTTAATCTTTACTATAAATATATTTCTCTAAATTAGATAATCTTCTAAGTACATCAGCAGTAGAACTACCTTCACCATTATTGTCAGATAATACATCTAACTTTGTACGTAAATTACGTACTTCTTGCTTAAGAGCAATATTATCCTCAACTAATTCTTGTTTTTCTTTAGCAAGATTCTTAATAATAGTATTCATCTCTTCATAATCTTTAATAATTACATCAAGATATCTATCAACTTCTTGCATACAATAACCACGAGTATCAATCTTAAACTCTTTTTCTAAAATATCACGACTAGTTAAAATAATTTTATCAGGCATATAACCACTCCTTTTTTAATCTTCATAATTACGTCTACATTATATAAAAATTTCTAGTATTTGTCAATTAGCGTGTGGATACATCACTAAAGATTTAATTTTTCTATTTAGTCTATCTTCTTTAATAACAAACTCTGCTCTCAAATTATTTAGTTCGTGATTATATTCATCAATATAAGTTTCTCTATTTTTAGCAATTATGTTAAATAGCTCTTTAATATCATCATTTATTAATTCATTTAAGAATTTTAGTTCATCTTGATTAATCAAATGTCTTCTATTATTAAAATCTTCAATTATATTAAGAATCAATTCTAAATTAAAGCTATTTATACCATATTTTTGAACATTTCTAGCTTGATATTCCACATAAACTTCAGTAGCTAATATTTTTATATTAATAAATTCAACCCCTGCAGCAATTGTAATAAGGCCAATAGAATCACCTATATCTATCCTATCTACTGTAATTACTAGATTCCCAATGTACCAAATACTTTTATTATCAACAACAATATTATTAATCTCCTTCTTATTATCTAGTATTATTTTCAAAGAATTACTTTCTACCCTATACTCTCTATTATTTAAATTTTTTTCAATTAAATTTTTATGTTTTTCTAACATGTTAGCCTCCTATATATTTTTATTATTTATTAACCTCTTTATTATTCTTTTTATAGTATTTACAAATCTCACACAACTTACAACTTACACACTCTGGATTCTTAGCTTTACAGTAATATCTACCAAATAAAACTAATTGATGATGAAGCCTACCTAATTTATCCTTCGGAAACTTTTTATTAAGTTTCTTCTCAATAACTAGTACATCATCACTATTCTTTACAATACCAAGCCTCTTTGATACGCGTGCTACATGTGTATCTACCGCAATTACATCTTCATTATATAAATTAGCAAGCACTACATTAGTTGTTTTTCTACCTACCCCAGGTAAACTTTCTAAGTAAGCTCTATCATTAATTACTGTGCCATTAGTATCATTAATGAGTCTACAAGCTATTTCTATAATATTACTTGCTTTCTTATTGTAATTACCTAGTGGTTTAATAATAAATTTAATATCAGCAATATTTGCAGTAGAAAGCTTATTTATTGTATCATACTTTTCATATAAAATACTAGTAACTTTATTTACCATTTTATCGGTAGTTTGAGCCGACAACATTACAGATATTAGTAATTCATAGTCTTTTGTGTAATTAAGTTCACAATGCGGATTAGGTATTATTAAATCTAAATACTCAACTATACTATTCATTTAACCAATCATAATCAAATAGTTCTTGCTTCCTTTCAGCCTTATTCTTCCTAAATTCTTCATTATTCTTAATTACATCATCACGAGTTTTAATACCCTTTTTCTTCCATTCATGAATTATTCTATCTATATATCTAAAATTACTAACACCATTATATGTTGCTTCTCTTAAAGCAAGCTTAAGTATTTCCTCCGTATTGTCATTAAGCCATTCCCCTACTAGCTCATACTCTATTGGCGATAACGTTCTACCAAGTTCTGTTTCAAATACATCATAAATACTTTTATTGTCTTTAGCCTCTTCTTTCTTAATAACAAGCAATGATAACTTTTCATATAGATTATCTAAATTACATACTTCAGTATTAATACCATTAATATTCTTAAGTTCAATTTTAAGTATTCCCTTACTTTCTAACTGTGAAATCATCTCAAGTAATAATGGAAGTTTAATATCCATAATACTAGCGATTTCTTTAGGATTATATTCATAACTATTTATTAAGAATATTAAAATAATTAATTCAGATTCACTAATATTTAACTTCTTGTAATTTTTAAGAAGTAATTTAGGGATTGTAAAATCTTTATCTTTTAATAAATTAACAACCTTATCCATATTAATCACCCCTAAACTTATTTAATATATTTGTAAAGCATGTAGGTAGTTCAGAATCAAACTCCATATATTTATGAGTAGTAGGATGAATAAAACCTAAAGTTTTAGCGTGTAAACACTGACCAGTTTCATCAATCAGTTTTCTTCTACCATATACCGGATCATTCACAACAGGATGTCCGATATAAGATAAATGTACTCTAATCTGATGAGTACGTCCTGTTTCTAGTTTTAACTCAATTAAAGTTGCATTATTAAATCTTTCTAACACCTTAAAATGAGTAACAGCATCTTTACTATTAATAGTACCTACTGCCATCTTCTTACGATCAGATTTATCACGCATAATAGGTGCATCTATTACTCCAGTATCATTAGGTATTACTCCCCAAACAAGTGCGATATACTTCCTAGTTGTAGTTTTATCTTGTAATTGCTTTTGTAAAAATTCATGCGCTTTATCATTTTTAGCTACCATTAATAATCCTGTTGTATAAGCATCTATTCTATGCACTATCCCAGGTCTAAACTCACCATTAATACTACTTAAATTTTTACTATGATGCATTAAAGCATTAACAAGAGTCCCACTTTTATTACCAACTGCCGGATGAACTACCATACCATTTGGCTTATTAACTACAATTACATCATCATCTTCATAAACAATATCAATTGGTATTTCTTCTGCTTCTACTTTAATTTCTTCGTTTATCATTTCATAACTAATTTTATCTCCAATATTCACAGAATCACTAGCCTTGCATTTATTTCCATTAACAAGTACATTACCATCTTTAATCATTTTAGAAACTTTACTACGACTTATACCAAGTGCACTAGATAAATAACTATCTAATCTTTTAGAATAACTATCTACTACTAACTCTTGCATGACTACCTCCTACTTCATATAATAATAACATTATAATAGATACAACAATAAATGTATCTGCTAAATTAAATATAGGAAAACTATATCCGAATATATTAAATGATAAATAATCTATTACATACCCATATATTATTCTATCAATCATATTACCTATAATTCCACCCATTAACATTGAATAACTAATCATTAAATACTTATTTAGTACTTTATTCATAATTAAATATTTATATATAAGTATTAAAGCAATAAATCCAATTATTATAAATAATATTCTACTATTTTCCATAATACTAAAAGCAGCACCTATATTTCTAACATAAGTAATAGAAAAAAAACTAGGTATAATACTTATTGAATCATATACATTCATATTATTATTTATAATAATCTTAACTATAAAATCAATAATTATAAATACTAAACTAATTATTCCTATTTTCTTCACAGAATCACCAATTAATATATTAACACAATTATAAAATTATTGAAAGCATAATAGAAAAATTATAATACTAAAAAAAGTTATTTCAACAATAACCTTTTTAAATCAAATTATCTTATAGTATTGCTATCTGTTCTTTTGTTAACCCAGTAACCTTAGAAATAAACTCTGTATCAGCATTTTCTTCCTTCATCTTTTTTGCCATATCCAAAGTATTTTTCTCAGTTACTTCTTTAGTAACCTTCTTAGTAGTTTCTTCTACTGCATCAGCTACTGCATACTCAATATTTGCTTCAAATGCTTCTTTTAAGTATTCCTCTCTATCATAAGCTACAATTACATCATCTTCCCAACTATACTTCTTCACTCTATCACTTATCCCTTTCAATATTTCATTACGTTTACTAATTTTTTCTAACATTTCTTCTTCATAAATGCCTATTACTCCAACCGCAATTTCAAAATCAGTTAACTCATTTATGTTTTTATTGTAACATAAATCCCTATAAGTTGAAACATTGATATTGATAATTTTCATCATATTCGTTAATTTAAACTTTGAATCTTCATCATCATTAAGCGAAAAACTTACATATGGTTTATCGTTAGTGTTTTTATTATTCAAATTAATTTGAATATAATACTTCTTTGCTTTCCTAATTCTTTCTCTATCACTCTTAGATAGTGATTCATCTGGCTTATAACTAGCAGATGCTAATCTAAATATAAACTCGACATTTCTATCTATCTCATATGCATTATAGGCAGTATTTACTTCTACATTAACATAATCAAATTCTCCTATCTTACAAACTAAATCTACACATTTTTTACTATTTAATCTATAATCACCTATAAGTTCATCATTAAGTATCTCTATTACCTTAACATCTTTATCAAGAATACTTGAAAGTAAATAATTAAGTCTTTCTAGATGTTCAGTATCTCCATATACTTTCTTAAATAAATTATCCGACATAAGTGGAACTACTTCTCCCTTAGGAAGTCTAGTACCTCTTAAACTTCCTTCTCTTTTTTTAGGTTTTATACTATTCATAACATCAATCCTTCCTTTTTAAAAATAATATAATTTGCTGCAGCACATATCTTATATCAAATCTAAATAAAAAGAGCAAATACTAATTTTTCAAGTTTAACATAATAAAAAATACAGTATATTATAATCTACACGTAAAGATTAAATATCTGTATTTTTTTAATCACTATCTATCAAAAAACGTAAAATTTAAAAAAATTATGATACTATTTATCATAATCCTTTAAATCTTCAGTAAGTAATTCATGTAGCATTTCTTCTTTAGTATTAAGGTCAAAATCCTCTATTCTGTTCACACGACACTTCTCTGCTTTAATAATAGCTTCTACTTTACTTACTGCAGTATCAATATCATCATTAATAACTATATAATTATATTTATTAACCTCATTAATTTCTTTATATGCTCTTTTAAATCTTTCTATAATTTGTTCCTTAGTTTCAGTATTTCTTTTAATTAATCTTCTTTTTAGCTCCCTCATACTAGGAGGAATAATAAATATAAATACTCCCTCAGGCATAGCCTCATTAACTTGAGCTGCACCTTCAATCTCTATTTCAAGAATAACATCAATACCTTCATTTAATTTTTTCTCTACTTCAGCCTTAGGAGTACCATAATAATTACCGTTATATACAACAGCATACTCAAGCATACCACCATCATCAATCTTATTTAAAAACTCATCCTTAGTAACAAAATAGTAATTAACACCATCTACCTCACCCGATCTAGGTTCCCTAGTTGTCATAGATACATTTAAAAATAAATCTGGATTATTCTTTAATAACTTACTACATATCGTACCTTTACCACATCCACTAGGCCCCGATATAACAATCAAATTACCTCTTATATTTTCTTTAACCACAGTATCCACCTCTTGCGACTATTCTGTTACAGTTTTGTGACTTAAACACTAATAAAACCAACACTTTGTATGGATTAATATTAATAAAATTACATATTTTTATTGAAAAAATGGGATTTTTTTGATAAATTATCCAATTATCTTAAAAATATCAATCGAGGCAAATACTAGTATTTATAATGGATTATCACAATTTATAATAGTCACAAAACTGTAACACTATTCTACCACACAAAAACTTTTTTTTCAAAAAGTATTGATATTTTACCACATTAGTAGTATAATTCTATTTGTCGATGCCGATATTACTAGTTATATAAAGTATCAAAAGCATTATTATGCACCCTTAGCTCAGTTGGTAGAGCAACTGACTCTTAATCAGTGGGTCTAGGGTTCGAGTCCCCAAGGGTGCACCAAATAGTATTTAAAAGTCTTGTTTCAAGGCTTTTTTATTTATATTATAATAAAAAAATTACAGTTCTAGATTATGCCCTTCTTCGAATACCCTACCAAAATACATAATCATCTGTAATATAGTTTTCCTTGTATATACAAGAGGAATAACACTTGTTTTCCTAGGCTTTTCGTTAAAGACCATAATTCAATAACTCTTAGTTTCTAAGAAATCTGTGCGGACAACGCCGTTGTTGTTGTTGTTGACGTTGTTGTTCCCAAGCTCGCCATTATTGCTTACGTTCCAAACATTCGAAGACGAACATTCGCCATATACAGTATTATCCCTAATAAATAATTATCACTCACACATTACTATACTACCATCACCCTCAATTCTAACTATCTTACTATTTAATTCTAATAATTCTTCATAGCCATCATAGAAATCTCTCTCATATCTATTTAGTGTCTTACTTACAAGATTTCTAGAATCACCATATTTAAGATGCCCTAAATAACTCATCTTTACTTGTATTAATTTATCTATCTCAATCTTCCCACTAGTATATAATTTATACATATTCTTCATTTTTCTTTTAAACTTCCTTTTAGTTTGATTCTTAACTTTAACAATTAACTTATTGTTCTTTTTAACATATTTAAACCCTAAAAACTCAAATCCTTCATCTATATGATATATTCTAGTTTTATTATTTAACTTTAACTTATAATCAGCAACTATTCTATTTATTTCTTTAAGACAATATTTTAAATAATCTTTATTATCGTATACTAATAGTCCATCATCATTGTACCTAATATAAAGAAATGGTTTTAATACTTCTTTAATATAATCATCTAACTTATGAAGATAAACTACCGCGAACGCTTGTGAGCTCATCGAACCAATCGAGCATCCAACACCTTTCCTACACAAAGGTATATCCATAATCTCTTTAATTAATTTATCTTTATTAGAACTATTACTCTTCTCTAACTTACTAATCTCTCTATTCTTAATCTTAATAATCTCTTTATTAATATAATCATGATTAGTAGAATCGATAATAGTATCTAATATATTAATTGCATCCCTATCTTTAATTTTAGATCTGATGATATTCTTCAGAATATCATGATCTAAATTAAAGAAATATTTCTTTATATCAAATTTTAATATATATAAATCTTTATTTATATTCTTTCTTAAACACTCTTTTACCTTCTTAATACCAATATGAGTACCTTTACCAATCCTAGTTGCGATATTATTATCAATTAACAATGGTTCAAATACATCAACTAAGAAATACTTACTAACTAAGTGATTAACTATCTTATCAGTAATAGACTGTGCCATAATAAGTCTTACCTTAGGTTCTTTAACTAAGAATATATTATACTTATAAGGTTTATATATCTTATTATCTAACATATACTTAATCCTAGCCATATTAGATGTATAATGTTCATCAAACCTTTCTATCTTCCCCTTATTCTTAGTATTAACCCTAACCTTCTTATCATACATCTCTTTAATATTCTTAATATCAGTTATCTTACTATATAAATTACCTACTCTCTTCATAATTCATCCAACTATAAACCATCTTATTAATCTCAAGTAAATAATCCCCAATACGTTTAAACTTCTTATAACTAATCAATTGATAATCACAACTAACCTTAATATAATACTCAATCATTTTAATATCTACAACAATATCTTTCTTAACATTTATATCTTTACATATATTTGCTTTATAAGTTAACTTAAGTAAATCATAAAAAGTATTCATAATATTATCCTTTAAGAATTTATATTCATGAGAATAGTTAGAAGTAGTCTTTCTAACCAACTCAATAGTCTTCTTTATCTTAATAGATATAATTAACTTATCTTGCATATAATACCTTCAATACTACTTATAATACTATTAATACTAGGATTTAATATATTATTATTTAATATATCATTAATACTATTAATCTTATTTTTAACAATAAAATAATCATTACTACTATACTTAGAATAATTATTTCTAATAAACTTAGAATATGTAACATCATTATTATCAACAGTAATATAATTAATCTCATATTTAGTTAGTATTGTTCTTACTCTATTCAAACTAGTTAATGGAAAACCTACTCTAATATATTTACTTAACTCCTTAATCTTATAATTAAATAATTTATTAATGATAATTGCATCATCATTTATACAATCATAGAAATTACCTGCCTTAATTATTATTAAAGACTTAGGATACTTCTCCTTTAACTTAATATATTTCTCTAACATAACATAATTCCTCCATCATAAATCATATAATAATTACAACATACATCATACAACCTACAACAAACTACATTATATCTATTACTAACACCTTCTTTCAATGAAAAATAAAGAAACAGCATGATGATTTTATCACACTATTTCACTACTCTAATCGCATTTAATCGCATGCTCACTCACGCATCTTCGATGCCATCGTTCGCTTTATACGGCAAATTACGCTCCGCTATTTGCCTATTCCAATGATTTGTTCCACAAATCATTGCATTATCTATTCACTCTATACCTCTTTCAAAACCAACAAGAGCATTTAGACCAACAATCTAATTTCCTGTGCTAGAGATATTAGATTTAAAGATTGTTATAACCGGGCGGACAACGCCGTAGTTGCTGCTGCTGTTGCCGTCGACGCTGCTGCTCCCAAGCCCGCCATTATTGCCCACGAACCAAACATTCGAAGACGAATCTGTATAAGGAGTTCCTAACCAATACCAATAATTATTGTTATACATCCAATCATATTTTAGACCAATTGCCTCGTAGCAACTACCAGTACATATTTGTTTCGCTTCTGCATATTCAGATGTCTCTTCATATGTTAATAATCTAGCTTCGTCTGCTGCTGGTGCTTTCGCTGCCTTCCATGCATCTACTACGTATTTAATCTCACTTGAAGCATAATCAGTCTTACATCCTGTATATACCCAAGTATTATTTACATATCCACAAGTTTCACTTGTATAATATGCCATACCTCCATAACCATTACTATTATATGCAGTTCCTACTGAATCAGCTGTATATCTGTTTACATGTCCTGCGCCATACTCGTTTACTTCTGCAACCTTTAATGGTTCTGCTTTTAATAGAGTTGCTTTAGTATCTGTAGATTTTACATCTTTTAGTACTCTATAGTTTACTCCATTATATGTAACTAAATCACCTACTCTATAATCATATGTTACTTCTTCTTTTGTTCCATAAGTATAGTTTCCTGTACTTCTTCCTGCTACTGTACATCCAGCTAAATATACTGATGAATCAGTATTGATTTGTGTTGTTTCACACACTACTTGACTACCAGAATATTCAATTGTTAATTGTGATACTTCTGTTGGAAATTTACCTGTATCTAGTAGATAACCTGCAATTGCTAATTCTATGCTTCTACCATATGCATCTACACTTCTTTTATCTGCAGAAATACGTGCCTTTCTAATAATTGACATTACTAACGGAGTAACAATTAATGCGATTATTGCCATAATTACGAGTACAGCAATCAACTCGATTAGAGTAAATCCTCTAACTTTTCTATTATTTCTCATATCATCAACCTCTCTTTCTATTACAATGAGAAAACTGTCGACTAAGGTGTTTATTTTAGAACTACCTCTAGCCTAGGTACATCATACCACGAATTTTCGTGGATGTAAATACTTTTTTGCAATTTTTTATGATTTTAACTACATCTTTCTTACCAACTGCGTTGATTTAAACCTTATCAACAATTACTATATCATAAGGTACTGATGTTGCTTCTAGGTTTTCAAAGCATTCTTTCATTATCATGTTTTTAGTATCTTCTATTGCAACTTTACTCATTTATATTACGCTCTATTATTTTATTAATATCATTAATTAATACTCTCTTAATACTAAGATCGTGTAATAAGTCTATTCCTGATTTTCTATATCCAATATGATTAACGGAATTGCCTGAGTGGTAAAACTTATCTCTATCTATTATGAAATACCTTATCACAGGACAATTTTTCATGTTGCATTTCCTAGTTATAAAACTAATGGGACATTGTATTCATCACAGACACTAACTAGAGCTAATACATCACTTTTTATTTTCTTATCATTATTTTTGTCATCAAAATCAAATGTTAAGAAATAGCAAGTATAATCAGAGAGCATTGGATATACTCCTATTGTTTTATCATTACATAAATGTTTATATATTATATCTTTTGTTAGAGGTATATTCTCTCTATATTTACAGTTTTTACATTTTTACCCATGGTTTTATTACAAACACCTTGTCGCCATTCATTTTTACATGCTGGTTGATAATACTTATTATCTTTATTAATTGATAAGCAAGGATAAACATCATCGCGGCATTTAAAATAATCCATAAATACAGAAACTTTTTCATCTAGACTAATCTTTTTTATATTTTCGTTTTCATTAATTTCATTCAATTTCTGTTATAATTCATTTATTTCACTTTCTATTTTTTTTAATTAACAACTTTTTACTATAAATCTGATTTCTTATCTCTTCAATATTCATCAGTCTATACCTCAATTAATTCTAGTGATAACAAATAATCCAAAATATTTTTAATAACGTCATTAGCGGGTATTTCAAGCCAGTTATTTCTTGCAGTTGCTAAATTTCGTTTAAAAATACTATTATTTAATATTACTTCTAAATTAGTCTTTATATCAATAATACTTTTTTCTCTCATTGTTTCATCATCAATAATCAACAATTTTAAAATTTTTAATAAAAAGCTGTGTTCAACTTTATGACTGATGGAGCAAAAAGTGTGATATAATAGATATAGCCAAACAAAATATGTAGGAAGGAAGATATCCTTAATCAGTTAGTCTCTCTACTTATTTTGTTTGGCGATAAAGTAATATTGATTGGGACTAACTGATTAAGGATATTTTTGGTAGTATGAAAATAGAAGAATTAATCAAAGATTTAGATCCAGTTACAATTATTGAGTTTAAAAACTATGTTATTGAAAATTTAGGTGAGCTCTGTAAAATTAAAAATTCAAATTCTAAAATTATTTCTAATCATAGATGTGATGAAGTAATTTGCAAACATTGCAAAGTTAAAATGAATAAAAATGGTAAAACAAAAAATGAAGTGCAAAAATATATTTGTAAGCATTGTGGTTATACTTGCTCTGAAACTACAGACACAATAGTTGCTCATAGTCATTTATCATTTGATGTATGGAGTAATGTCATTGATAATTTGTTAGATGGATTTAGTATAAGAAGAATTGCAGAAGAAAATAATATTTCCATTTGTACATCCTTTAGATTAAGGCATAAAATTTTATTAGCTCTTAAAAAATATGTTCAAAGTATTAAATTACAAGGGAATACTCAGTCTGATGAAAAGTATTTTAGTATAAATCTTAAAGGAACTAAACCTAATAATATGCCTAGATTTTCTAAGAAAAGAAAATCTACTAGTTCACCATATCGTGGAATTAGTCATCATAAAGTTTGTACAGTTTCATCGATAGATGAGAATGATAATTTGGTTTTAAAAATTGTTGGATTAGGAAGATGCACTACAGAAATGTTAGAAAATGCACTTAGTGATAAAGTAACCAATGTAAATAATTTCAATACTGATAGTGCGAGCGCATATAGAAAATTTTGTAAAAATCATAGTATTAAATTGAATGCAATTCCATCAGGCAAACATAGTAATGGTGAGATAAATATATCTAAAATAAATGGAATACATTCTCAACTAGAAACCTGGCTATCAAGATTTAGAGGTGTATCTATTAGACATCTACAAGAATACTTAGATTGGTTTGTTTTTATTTTTACTATGAAAAGAAAATTCAGTTTAACTAGAGTTAAAACTGAATCATATAATACAGTTATAGTAGATAATAATTATATAAAATCTAAGGATATATTTAAAATACCATTACCAATTGATCTTAAAGTAGCATATTCTGAGTATTCGCGTCAGTCATAAAGTTGAACACAGCTTAATAAAAAACCTTTATTTATATCAGTATTGTTAATTAAATAATATATATCAAATATATCCTTATACCTAGTTGTTCTTATACCAAACCTTAATAATGATTTTAGTTTTTCACATATAATTTGCTCCTTTGAATTCATAATCAAAGTAGTTCTTTCATTAATTGTATCTAGATTAAAACAAAATTCATCTTGCTTAATATCCAGATTTTTATGCACTCCTACATCAAGTTTTGCTGATACTGAAAAATTATTTTCATCTTTTAGTGTAACATTAATTCTTTTACCTTTATAATCTTGATGATGTAATTCTTTTATTTCTCCATCAATTAAAATTTTAATACCATCATCTACTAAATTTAGCTTATCAATAAAATTTTTAATAGCATTATCTTCAAGCGAGTATTTTATAAAATCTAAATCCAAATCTCTAGTTGCACGTCTTCTATCGTTTGATAAAGCATACATCACAACTCCACCTTTAATTGTCACATTTTTTCTCATATCACTTTTAAAAATTTTATTTAGAATTATATCTTGACATATCTTTGCTGATGCATTAGCTAAATTGTACCCACCATCAATATATTTTTTTCTTAACTTTTCTAAATTCACTAAAACACCTCACGCATTAAAGTATCATATAAAGTTAATTCATTTTTATAATAAGATATATATTCTTGAAGTTTATATATATCCAATTTATCAGACTTTTTTCTATAATTAGAAATTATTTCTTTATAGTAATCAAAAGGTACTATATTCCTTTTTCTGATTAATTCAACTAACATTCTTTCTTCGTCATAAATATTTATTTTAATATTTTCAATTTCAATTTCAGTTTTGCCAAAATCAAATAAATCGTTAGGTATAAATAATTGTTTAATATTAATATCATTAATTCTACTATCAGATCTTTTAGTTGCTAAATAAAAATAATCAGGTATTACATCAGTTAAATCATAATAATAATATGCACTATTCATTGTGAAAATCGCATTTGGATACTTCTTACAAATAATTTCTAACGGATTGACAAATTCTACATCCGAATACAATCCAGTTTCAATTTTATAGTAATCTTTATTCATTACTGCTTTCTGTATCTGATAATCAGATTTTAACTTATCTTTTAGTTCTTTATGAAAATACAACATACCATCACCTAATTTCATTTTAGACTATTTATTCACAAAAGTCAATTATTTGTGTATATTTAGTATAACTGTTTTATCTTGTTTTCTAAATAATTTTAACATTCATTCGTAGTTTTCCTAAATATATCTAAAACTTTAGAATATGCATCATATTCTTTACCATTAAAATAAATTTCATCTATTTCTTTATCAGTCTCTAGCTTATCAAAAGATTCTTGTAATAGTTTAATATTATTACTATTTTCTGATATTTCATTATCATGTTTTAATAACATATCTTTTATATACTTATTTTCTCCTATAGTATTAAATAGATAATGTCTCATTTTAACAAATGCACGCATTATACTTACACTCATCTCAGAAGCTACTTTAGTTCTAAGTACAGTTGCAAGCATAGCCACTCCTTGTTCTGTAAATGCATAAGGCAAGTATTTCTTATGTTCTCCACGGGCACTCTTTAAGGTTCCAGTTTGGAACCTTAAAGAACTATACTCCTCTTTCGTTAGTTAAAAATAAAAATCACTTGGAAATCTTTCAGCATTTCTCTTTACTGCTTTATTAATATCTTTTGTTCCATTAGTACACTCATAAAGAACAGCTAAATCAGAATCTAGCATTACATACTTACCTCTAATCTCATATATCATATCTTCTATTTTTGCATCATTCTTTATTACAACTTCATTCATTTATATTACGCTCTATTATTTTATTAATATCATTAATTAATACTCTCTTAATACTAAGATCGTGTAATAAGTCTATTCCTGATTTTCTATATCCTATATGATTAATGGAATTGCCTGAATGGTAAAACTTATCTCTATCTATTATAAAATATCTATCATGGAATGTATCATCATAATAAATAGTTAGATTATTATAATCCCCGTTATACTTCTCTATATCTAATTTAGTTAGTTTACTCTTCTTACTAGTAATTAAAAATACTTTACACTCTAAATTTCTAATCATATCTAGAAATGTCTTATCAGTATATCTATCTACTACAATTAATTCTTCTTTAGTATCAGCAAATATATCTAAAACTTTAGAATATGCATCATATTCTTTACCATTAAAATATATTTCATCTATTTCTTTATCTTGCTCTAACTTATCAAATGATTCTTGTAATAGTTTAATATTATTACTATTTTCTGAAATTTCATTATCATGTTTTAACAACATATCTTTTATATACTTGTTTTCTCCTACTGTATTTAATAAGTAATGTCTCATTTTAACAAATGCATCCATTATTCTTATACTCATTTCTTCAGCCACATCTGTTCTTAAAACAGCAGATAGCATAGCTGCTCCTTGTTCTGTAAATGCATATGGTAAATACTTGATATTATATCCTCTTCCCTTCAAGGTTTCAATTTGAAACCTTGAAATTGACTCACACTCTTCTTCAGTCAACCTAAACATAAATCTTTCTGGAAATCTATTAATATGTCTTTTTACTGCTAGATTAATTGATTTTGTACCATTTTTACATCCATAAAGAACAGCTAAATCAGAATCTAGCATTACATACTTACCTCTAATCTCATATATCATATCTTCTATTTTTGCAGCATTCTTTATTAAATTATCTTGCATATATTGCCTCCTAATCACCAACAAGCAATACATTAACACACCCAAATTAACGTTGTCAAACAAACGTTTTTTAATAATTGGATATATATTTATACAGTATTTTAAATATTGTATATCAGAATTTAAAGTACAGTAATTTAATGAATACTAAAAAAGAAAAACAACTGTTACGTTATTTTTCTATGTTAATCTTAATATATCATTAAATGTAATATATAACATTAATGCCATTAGTAATATAAAGAATATAGTGTGTATTGTATTTTCTACTTTAGGATTTACTTTACTACCTTTTATTTTTTCTATTATTAAGAATAATATATGTCCTCCATCAAATGCAGGTATTGGTAGTAAGTTAATAAATCCTACATTCACACTTATTAAAGCAAGTAGTGATAATACTGATACAAAGCCTGTTTTAGCAGCTGTACCAACTAAACTAAATATTCCTACTGGGCCTGACAATAGTTTTAAACTAATTTTACCTGTTATTAAATACCAAACAGTAAAGAACATTTGCTCTACGATACTAAAGAATTTAGTAAAAGCATACTTAACTGATGAAAGAAAACTATGTTCATATTTACCTGTTATTTCAAATCCATATGTATACCCTTTTAGTTTATTATTTTTAGTATATACCGCTTTTGGTTTTACGGTAACTGTTGAGTATGTATTATCAGAGTGTTTAACTTTCATATCAAATTTATGATTACCAGCAACTGATAATTCTAAAGCCAACTTATCATAGTTATTAACAAATTTACCATCTACACTAACTATTCTATCTCCTACTTTTAATTCTTTAATACTACTTTTTGATATCTTTGTTGCATCTAGTGTTACACCATTAATTAAAGCAACTATAAATAGTACAACGATTGCCAGTAAGAAGTTAAACATTACTCCTGCTACCATAGTTAAGAATCTTTGTAACCACGTTTTAGATTGTAATTGTTTATCTTCTGGAATATTCTTATCTACTTCAATATCTTCTCCTGCCATTTGGACATATCCACCAATTGGAAGTAGTCTAATTGAATAGTCAGTTTCATCATTCTTACGATTAAACTTAAATAATCTAGGTCCCATTCCTATTGAGAACTCATATACATATATTCCTGCTTTTTTAGCAAATAAGAAATGTCCAAATTCATGTATTGTAACTGTTACTCCCAGTATAAATATAAATGCTAATATTGTAATTATTAATCCCATTGTACCCTCCTAAATTAAATTCATAAACAAACTAAATGCTAGTATTACAAATATTATACTATCTAATCTATCTAATACTCCACCATGGCCTGGCATAAGATTAGAGAAATCTTTTACTTTATAATATCTTTTTATTGCTGAAAAAAATAAATCACCAAACTGTCCTATTATTGATAAAAATAGCGTAAACATAGCTATTACTGGTAACTGTATAGAAGTATTTATTACTGTTGTATAAAATACTGTGCCTGTAAATGTTGCAACTAATGCCCCGCCAATAAATCCTTCCCAAGTTTTCTTAGGAGATACACTTTCTAATAACTTATGTCTTCCTATAAGCATTCCAGTAAAAAGCGCAAATGTATCTGTAAGTATTGTTACTAAGAATAGATATACTATTACTCTAAGACCAATACTACGATAAAGATTAGCAAGTACCATTGATGATGCAATTAATAGTACTCCACCTAACATGTAACAACAATCATTAATATTATATTTATTTTTATCATTATATAAAATAATTGGAAAGAATAATACAAGTAATAATGATGTAATTATTCTAAAATCAAAATTAATCATCATATCCTTATTTATATCTACACTAAAATAGAAAAGTGTTAAACAAAGATAAGCAATTAACTTAATAATATTTGGAAACTCTTTTTTCTTTTCTCTTACAGTAATAAATTCTCTTAATGCTTGTAAAGCTATTAGAAAGAATACAGCTTTATATAAAGTCCCACCATAATAAAATACTGGTATACTAAGTAGTATAACTATTATCGCACTAATTATTCTTGTTTTCATATTATCTCCTTTTTATCTCTAAACTACTAATATTATATTACAAAAGAAAAACTAATACAAGTAAATTATACACGAGTAAGATAAGTTCCTACTACCCAAAACTTATATTTATTACCTAATCCAGAATCCATTTGATAATATTTAATATTTCTATCAATAGTTATTTTAGATATAGTAAATGTTCTATTAAATTTAAACTTATTACCCTTTTTAACATGAATAAAATCACTATTCCATACCTTTTTACCATCAGAATTAACTATATCAACAAACTTCTCTGGTATTCCATTATCTTTCCAATTAAATAATGTTGTACCTCCTGCATTTAAATCTTCTCTAACTTGATATAATCCATATATTTTTTTAACATCATCGGCTACATAGTATTTATAAACATCAGGAGTATTAATTCTTATTCTATCACCTACACTAAGTTGTGGTACTACTATCCCACCATATCCATTTAATCCTTTATCTTTAATTATCTTAGGATAATCTATGTATGCTACATCTCCATCTAAATACATGCCATTAATATATTTTTTAGATGTATACTGTAACATTCCACATAATCCCGATAAATCTTTTTGTACAGTACCATCATTAGTACCCCAATTTGCAATCCATTTATCATATTTCTTAATTCCTGTAAGTTTAGTATTAAACCAGTATTGTGATGCATATACAGCAGCATAATATCCGTTAGATTCTATTATATTACAAAAGTTATTACACATATCATTTAATTCTTGGTTAGATGGCATACCATATTTATCTTTATATCCATCTGCATCTTCCATATCTATATATATTGGATATTCAAACTTTTTACCACTTATTAATCTAAGTAAATATCTAGCCTCTTCCATCGCTGTTGCAACATCTAAAGAATAGCTATATAAATAGCACCCAACAGGTATATCATACTTTTTACACTCTCTATAATATTCCTCAAATCTAGTATCAGTGTTAGTACCCCAGGCAGCTCTAAGTATTACAAAATCAACTTCATTTTTTAACTTAGAAAAATCAAGACTACCCTGATGATGTGATATATCTATTCCATATTTTCGCATGTTCCACCTCCTATTATAATTTATGAACTAAAAAACAATAAGATTGTGTGAGAGCATAAAGAAAAAAGTGGTTACCCACTATTTTACACTACATTCTTTTCTTCCTATCGCAATTGCATATTCATATATTTTATCTACATTTGAATCAATTAACTCTTGCTTATATTTCTTACTATTAATCTGTTCTAATGCTTTTAAAGCAACCTCGTCCTTATCATAGTCAGTTACCTTTAACTCGATTATCATCCCTACACTATTATCTACTTTCTTAATCATTAAATCAAACCTACCTAGTCCTGACTCTCTATTTGAACGTACTATAAAGTTTTTATTATTTAAAAACATAGAAAATAATCCGAGTAAATAACCATGGTAGAATGATTCTGAAGAATCCATATATGATATATTAGGTAATATTCTATTCAATGTTAATTGAATTAATTCTTTATCATTATTTAATATTCCTAAACAGAATTGTTCAATTAATGGTGTTTGTATTCTATACTCTGTATTTAGTATTTCTCTAATAACATCATTAAATAATCCTCTAGTCTCACCATTTGGTAATTTAGCATACATCTTATCATTGCCAAAAGGATTTTTTTCTATTCTATCTATTGTTAAATATCCTGATATAAATAGTAAGTTTAATATATTATCTAATGATTTTAAATCATTATAATCTAAGTATGTTACTTTTTCATTATATGTAAATTGTACTGATTCACCTAATAATAATTTTTCAAATACTACTTTAATATCTTCACTACATTCTTTTATACATTTTAAAACCAAACTATTACCAGATGTATTAGTCCAGTATGGTTTTAACTCTTTATCTGCACAGTAATTAATAATACTCCAAGGATTATATATTTCAGTTCCATTAAAGTTATAACCATCATACATATTCTTAACATCATCGTTTAAT
>CACZAH010000019.1 GCA_902779035.1 uncultured Erysipelotrichaceae bacterium
ATACGAAATGTAGGCAAATATGCAAATCAGAATTACCTGTAGATATTTCTGCAATATATTGCTAATTCTCCATCAGCACTTTGTTTAAAAAGAGACAATTTTTTTAAAATACAAGAAAAAAATCGACAAAATATGATTGACAAGAGAAAAAATCCATGATATTATTACTACAGATAGGAGAGAATCCTATTGAGGAAAAGAAAGGAGAAGAAGATAATGACAAAGAAGAATTTAAAGAGAGGTAAGGGATTTACGCTTATTGAGCTTATAGCTGTATTAGTAATTATGGCAATAATTGCTTTAATAGTTACTCCATTAGTTATGAATATAATTAGAAAAGCACGTATTTCTGCAGATAAGAGAAGTATTGATGCATATGGAAGATCTATTGAGTTAGCTGTTGCAGGATACCTACTTGATACAGGAAGGTTCCCAACAAGTGTAGACCAACTAACTATTGAGTATTCAGGTAATGAAGTAGTATGTACTACAACTCAACTTAACAGTGATTCATCTGTATATCTTGATGGATGTACAGTAGCTGGTAGAAGTGTAGATTATCATTATGGAGAGAATAAAAATACAACTCCAGAACCAGTTACTCCATCATACACAGCATATCAAGTAGGAGACCATGTATCATATAATGGTGTTACATACTATGTAATAGAAGACTCTGATACTACTAATAATACAGTTAAATTATTAAAAGAAAATCCACTTACAAAAACAGAAATTAATGCCTTAAATTTAACAGGTATTACCATTTCAGAGTCTAATAGTTATGGTCAAGTACAATATGGTAGTTCAGTAGATTATTCAACATCTACAGTAAAACAAGTAGTAGATGCATGGAAGACTACAGCCGTAGCAACTGGAGATACAGCAACAGCAAGATTGATTACTTATGATGAATTACTTGATAATCTAGGATATGAAGATTACAATAATGGAACAATAGGTCCTTCATTAAATGGTGATACACCAAGTTGGGTATATAATAGTAATTACTGGTATTGGACAATGAGTCAAAAAGGAGACTCCTCTAACGTGTGGGATGTGAACTACGGTGGTAATCTCAACAACGGCGATCCATCGCGTAGTGGTATGGTCCGTCCCGTTCTTGAACTCTCAAAATCTGCTGATATAACTAGTGTTAGTTAGTAAGTAGATGCATGGTAATAAGTAAAAATATGGAGTAATGGCAAATCACGAAGTGATTTGTAAGGCAAACTTGTTTTGCTCGGAAAAGGCTGTCAGAAATGGCAGCCTTTGACTTTACCGTGAACTAGAACGCGGTGTGAATTAGATAACCGAGAAGAGTGATGCATTATGTGGTGAAGGACTTACGGATTTATTAGTAAGTCCTTCACCAGATTTTGTGGATAAGTGTATAATAACATTTATATATTTTTTCAAATCTATTGAAAAATATTAAAATTAATGATAATATTATTATTAGATAGAAGGTAGGTCGTGTATGAATAAACTAGCTATAAAGTCTAATGTAAAGGTTAAAACTAAGAAAAATAGTTTAATTATGCCTGTTTGCGCCAGTATATTTTTCTTTGCTGTTATTATTGGTGTAACCATGAATAATGATTTATTATCTTTAATGGGAAATTCTATTATAAATAAATATGTATGTAATGATGATTATAAATTAAAAGGTAGCAAGTGTGTAACTAGTATAGATGCGTATAAAATAGGCGATGTTAATTATGATGGTATTATTAATAATGTAGATGCCAGTATTATTAATGATTATGTGGATAGTAATAGTATAGTTGGTACTGAACTTAGTGTCGCAGATGTTACTTTAGATGGTAAATTAACTAAAGAGGATGTTAATAAGATGAAGTTTTATTTAGCTGGTATATCTAGTGCGAATATTGAAGGGTACGTATGTCCTAATGGTTATGAACTTGATGGTAATAAATGTGAAAAGGAAGAAAATGCAGTATTAGTTAGTGATAAGCTTGATATTGGTAGTGCAGTTAAGTATAATAATTCTATATGGTATATATTAGATAATAAAGATGACTATGTAACTTTATTAAGGAAAGATTATATAAATATATCTAATAAGCAAGTTAATTATAATAGTATAAATAGTGTTCTTGATGATTATGCATCTGACATATTAAGCGATTTAAAAGAGGTAGATGGTTCTAAGATTAGATTAATTACTATAGATGAATTAATTCAATTAGGCTTTAATGATAAGACTAATACTAAATATTATGAAGAAAGTGATGATACTCCATATTGGGTTGGTTTAAATAATAGTAATTATTGGGTAATGAATATCAGTCCATTTATGGTTATAAATTATGAAGGTAAAAATTATGTATACGAAGCAAAAAATATTGATTATGCATATGTAAGGCCAGTTATAAATGTATATAAGAGTGCAATAAAATAGATATCAATCGATATCTATTTTGCGTATTACTTCGCTTATTTCATTAGGCATATTAGTTTTTATACTTAGTATATCATTTATTCTAATATCTATATCTATTAAATGATTACTGTTAGAATAATTGGTAATAATAGGTAGCTTAATATTTTTTTTTATACTAGAAAGATATTTAGAACCTTTCTTGTTTAATCCTAATATTCTTATATAATTATTGGTATTATGTTCAATTTTTTTATAATCAAGTAGTATATATATAAGTAATCTTTTAATTCTATTATAAGAGTATTTCTTAGTTTTAATATTATGTATCAATTCATCTATATTATTAGATACATTAATACTTTTTTTTATTCTAGGTTCTATTTTTTCATCAATACCTAATATATATGTTAAATCATTTGTTGATAGTATTTTATATTTAATAAGGTCATAGTAATTATCTAATACTAAATTATTATTTATTTTACTTAAAGTTTCTTTTGGTACAGAGTTACTTATATCAATATTGCTATTTATTGCTTCTCTAATACTAGTCGCACTAGAAATAACTGATATTTCTTTGCTATTATAGTCATTAGTTCTTTTAATTGTTTCACAACAAATATTATAGTTGTTTTTAATTATCTCCTTAATATAAGAAATTCCTAATAAGTCATTCGGTGTATCAATATTTATATTAGTTAAATCTTTTAGCGCTTTACCTAATGCATCTGGGTAACTATATTTATCTAAATAATTTTTTACTAGATTGTTGTATTCATTACTTAATTGAGTATTCGCAAGTTTGTAAAGTAATTCTATATTATCTGATTCACTGCCAAATATAATCTTTTCTACTTTTAATTCATTTAAAATTTCTATTGCTCCTTTAGCAAACATGTCTGCAGATTGACTTGCATATTTAAAAGGTAGTTCAACTACTAAGTCTATACCATATTTTAAGACTATTTCTGCTTTGTCCCACTTATTAATAATACTAATATCTCCTCGTTCAGTAATATTACCAGACATAACTAGTATAATTATAGAATTAGGATACTTTTCTTTAATCTTATCTAAATGATATATGTGTCCATTATGAAATGGATTATATTCTGCAATTACACCAATAACCATAAAATCACCTGGATAATATTATATAAGAAAAACGTGGTAATTGCAATTACCTTAAAAATAATATATAATATTGCTGGTGAGTTTATGATTATTGATTTAACAAGACTTAATAATGATATAGAAAAAAATATTGATGTAAATATTGATTACACATTTAATAAAGATGAATTAGAAGGAACAGACTTACTTGATTGTAATGCAAGTATAAAAGGAGTAATAACTAAGAATAGTTTAAAAGAAATAATACTTGATTTAAGTGTTAGTGGTATGATGATTATGCCTTGTGCGATTACATTAAAACCGACTAATTATCCCTATAGTATTGAAATAAAGGGAACTTTAAGTGAAATTTTGAATAAAAATGAAGAAATATTTACAAATACACTTGATATTTTTCCAATAATATGGGAGAATATATTAATGGAAATTCCCATGCGTGTTGTAAGTGAAGGCGCAGAAGACCTAGAGATTAAAGGTGATGGCTGGAAACTTGTAACAGATGATGAAGAGACTAGTTCACCACTTGCTGAACTAGAAGATTTATTAAAAGATAGGTAGGTGAGATAAATGGCAGTACCATTTAGAAAAGTTAGTAATACTAGAGGTAGAAAAAGAAGAACACACTATAAGATTAGTGAAAACGTTGCAACTACATGTCCAAAGTGTGGAGAAGCTGTAAGACCACATAGAGTATGTAAGAATTGTGGAACATATAAAGGAAAAACTGTAGTTGAGAAAAAAGAAGAAGAATAATTTAATTATTTGCACTTTAAGATAGATGACTAATTCTATCTTTTTTTCTTTAAACCTGTTATACTTGAATTGGTGATTGTATGCAGTTATCTGATATATTTGGTATTGGTTCTAAAACTATTAAGCATTTAAATAATTTAGGTATATATAATATAGAAGATTTAGTTACTTATTATCCTTATCGTTATGAAATTATTAAACGTAGTGATTTAAATAGTATTAATGATGGTGATAAAGTAATTATAGATGGTATTATAGAAACAATTCCTAATGTTAATTATTATGGCAAAAGAAAGAATTCTATGAATTTTAGAATTAATACTGGTGCTAGAATATTAGTTATAACTATATATAATAGAGCGTTTTTAAAAAATAAAATCAAAGTAGGAAATAGTATAATTGTTAGAGGTAAATATGTAGGTTTTAATAAGATTATAGCTAGTGATATAAGATTTGGCGTTTTATCTAATAACTCTAAAGTAGAAGTAATATATCATGAATCAGGCAATATTACATCTAAAGAAATTAATAATTATATTAATAGAGTATTAAATAATTATAATGCTAAAGATTATATTCCTAAATATTTAAGGGATAAATATAATTTTATAACTAAGATAGAGGCATTAAAAGAGATTCATAATCCTACATCAACTAGTAAATTAAGGATGAGTATTAACAGGCTTAAGTATGAAGAATTATTTGTATTTATGTTAAAAATTAGTAGACTTAAAAAGGGTAGAAATAAAACTGTAGGTATTAAAAGATATATAGATAAATCTTTAGTATATAATTTTATTAATAAATTGCCTTTTAAACTAACTAGTGATCAGGCGAGTAGCGTGAAAGATATATATAATGATTTAACTAGTAGTAATATAATGAATAGACTTATTGAAGGAGATGTAGGAAGTGGTAAGACTATAGTTGCATTTATTGCTTTATATATTAATTATTTATCTAATTATCAAGGAGTATTAATGGCTCCAACTGAGGTTTTAGCTTTCCAGCACTTTTCCAATATAAAGAAATATATGAGTAATATTAAAATAGAAATACTTACTGGTAGTACTAAGAGTAAAGATAGATGTGATATACTTACAAGACTTAAGAATAAAGAGATAGATATTTTAATTGGTACACATTCCTTATTTAGTGAAGATGTAATTTATAATAATTTAGGATTAGTTATTACAGATGAACAACATAGATTTGGGGTAAGAGAAAGGGCAGCTTTAAGAAATAAAGGAGTAGCTCCAGATATACTATATCTTTCTGCAACTCCAATACCTAGAACCTATGCACTTATCATATATGGTGATATGGATATATCGATAATTAATACTGTACCTAGTGGTAAAAAGAAAATAATTACATTGCTTAAGAAAAATAGTGAAATAAAAGATGTACTTACTATGATGTTTGAAGAGTTAAAGAGTAAGCATCAAATATATGTAATCGCACCCCTTGTTGAAGAGAATGATAGTAATTTAATGAGTGTTAATGATTTATGTGAAAACATGAATAAAGCATTTGGCAAGATAGCTAAAACAGGTAATTTATATGGTAAAATGAGTTCTAAAGAAAAAGATGAAGTAATGGCTAAATTTAAGAATAAAGAAATAGATATACTTGTTAGTACAACTGTTATAGAAGTAGGAGTAGATATGGAAAATGCAACTATGATAGTTATATTTGATGCAGAACGTTTTGGACTGTCTACACTTCATCAATTACGTGGTAGAGTAGGTAGAAATAATTTACAATCATATTGTATTTTAGTTAGTGATAAAGATACAGAAAGATTAAAAGTAATGGAAAAAACTAGTAATGGATTTGAAATAAGTGAAGAAGATTTTAGACTTCGTGGAAGTGGAGATTTGTTTGGAATAAGGCAAAGCGGAGATATGAAGTTTAAACTTGCAAATATTAAAAGAGATTATAAACTATTGCTTAAAGCAAAAGAAGATAGTTTAGAGTATTTAAATATGAATTTGTAATAATTAAATTTTTCTGATATAATACAAGTGTGTAAAGGGATTTGAGAGGTGTAATTATGACAAACGAAGAATTATTAGAAAGAGTTAATGAAAAATTTGAACAGCAAAGTAGTAAACTAGATGAATTGATGACTCAGTTAGAAAGATTAAGACAAGAACATGTTGGATTAAGGCAAGAACAAGCTTCCAATCCTTCAAAATACAAGCATCTTAAAGAAGATAGTGATAATACTGATGACTTAAAAAATTTGTTAGAAAATCCAAAAGATGACCAAGGTTATAAGTATAAGCATCTTAAAGAAGACAGTGATAATATGGACGAGTTAAAAAATCTGTTGAAAAGATTGAAAGATGACCAAGGTTATAAATATAAGCATCTTAAAGAAGATAGTGATAATATAGATGTGAAAGAAAATGCGGATAATGATAAGGTAGTAATTCCAGTAGAGGCAATGCCACGTGAAAAACATATATTTGAAACTGAGGATGATTATATAAGTTATTTATGTGACTTTTGTCGTGAGAATTATAAGAATGGTGAAATACCTGCTGGTGTACTTCCAGCTAGCTATGAAAAACAGGTTATGGATTTACTAGAACAAAATGAAAAGAATCAATCAAGTGAAGATATTATTAGTCAAGAGAATTCTAACGAGTCATTAAATGAAAATAGTGTTAATAATTTAGATGATAATTTTGAGTCTCAATTTGCTGGCGAAGAAGGTTTAGATATTTCTGATTTAGATGAAAAAAATAATTCTGAATCAAAACCTGCAGAAGATTTAGTAGATATTTCAAAGCTTAATGAAGAAGAGTTGAGAGATATTTATAGTGATTCTAGTAAAAAGAGCACGTCAACTATTATTAAAGATATATCTCCGGAAGAAGAAGAAGAACTTGAAAGAGAGTTAAATACTGATTATAAAAAAGATAAAGGTACAAAAACTAAAAAAGTTAGTAAGATTCGTAAAGCATTTAAAAAGATAAAAGATTACTTTACAAAAAACTCTAAGATTAAAGCTATTGCTGGTATTCTTGTTGGAACTATAGGATTATCTGGAACGGCTGCTTATAATTCTCTTAATAATAATGATAATCAAAAAAATGATGATGTTAAAGTAACTGTTGATGAATATGATGGCAATGTTCCTAGTGTAGTAGCATCAGATAGTTTTGGGGTAAGTGCAGATGATATGTTTAATAAAATTGTAAAAGAAGTTAGTAATACAGACGATGAAATTACTGTTTCAGACAATTCAAATTATGAAACTTCAGATGAAGAAGTTCGTATTGGAGATCCTGTAGAGTTTACGGGTAGTTCGCTTTATGAAACAAGTGATAACGCTAAAAATAATGTAGAACCTTTATCTCCAATTAATTCTAATGATGATGATAGAGTTGCTTCTTTAGTTCAGTATGAAGGACCTAATGGTGAGGTAGCAACTGCATATACTAAGGAAGACCAAAAGGTATTTGAAGCGAAAGGTTGGATTCCTACAGCGGCAAATTTTAAAAACAACTCACAAAGTACTGATACCTATGAACTAAAGTATGAAGGTTGGGCTAATTTAGAGGATGTAAAGAGAAAATAGGAGGTATTATGGATAGTGTAGATATTGGATATATAATTACTCTTGATAATCAAGATTTTGTAGTAATAGATAGTCTTATAAAAGATAAAAGAAAATATGTTTTCTTAAAAGGTGTAGATGAAGAAGAAACCTTGCTTGATAATCAAATAATTGCTCGTGTGGTTATTGATGAAGATAATGAGTGGGCACTTGAAGATATTGAGGATAACTTCTTGATGGAAACCTTAAGAAATGAGTTTGCAAATAGATTAAGGAAAGAAATTGATTGAAATCGTTTCTTTTTTTGTGATATAATTTAGTGGTGAGGGTGATAGTATGAATGATAGTATTATTAAAGAATTAAGTTTAGAGTTATCTATTACAGATAAACAAATTGAAAGTGTATTAAAGTTATTAGAAGAAGGCGCTACTATTCCATTTATAGCTAGATATAGAAAAGATGTTACTGGTGCACTTGATGAAGAGACTATTAGAAGTATTGAAGAAAAATATCAGTATCAGGTTAATTTAGAGAAAAGAAAAGAAGATGTAGAAAGATTAATTGATGAAAAAGGACTTCTTACTGATGAGATTAAAGCAAGTATTAAAGCTGCAACTAAGTTAGTAGAATTAGAAGATATTTATAGACCATTTAAAGAAAAGAAGAAGACTAAAGCAACTGAGGCTATTAAAAATGGACTAGAGCCACTTGCTAAAGAAATTATGAAGTTTCCTACAATTGGCAATATAAATGAAATGGCAAAGAAATATATAAATGAGAATGTAAAAACTGTAGAAGAGGCAATTACTGGAGCTAAATATATAATTGCAGAGAATATTTCCGATAATGCTAAGTTTAGAAAAGTAATTAGAGAAAATACTTATAACTATGGTATTATTAAAAGTAAAATTAAGAAAAATGCGGAAGATGCTAATAAAACATATGAGATGTATTATGATTATAGTGAGAGAGTTAAATATATTAAACCTCATAGAATACTTGCCTTAAATAGAGGAGAAAAGGAAAAAGTACTTAGTGTTAGTATTGATTATGAGATTGATAGAGTACTTAATTTTTTAAATAAAAGAGTAATTAAAAATGAGAAATCATTTGTTACTGATATAGTTAAAGATGCAATAGAAGATGCATATAAAAGATTAATTGCTCCATCAATAGAAAGAGAAATTAGAAGTGATTTAACTGCTGTAGGTGAAGAAGCGGCAATTACTAACTTTGGTAAGAACTTAGAAGCATTATTGCTTACTCCACCTATGAAAGAACAAATAGTTCTAGCTTTTGATCCAGGATTTGTAAATGGATGTAAAATAGCAGTTATAGATAAATCAGGTAAATACTTAGATTCCACTGTTGTAAAACCATTTGTAAAAAATAATAGTTATATAGAACAATCTGAAGTAATAGTTAAGAACTTAATAGATAAATATAAAGTAGATATAATAGCTATAGGTAATGGTACTGCTTCTCGTGAGTCAGAGATGTTTATTGCTAACCTAATTAAGAAGTACAATTTAACTTGTAAATATGTAATTGTATCAGAAGCTGGTGCATCAATTTATAGTGCATCTAAAGAAGCAATAGAAGAGTTTCCAGATTTAGAAATAGAAAAAAGAAGTGCGGTAAGTATTGGTAGAAGGTTACAGGATCCTTTATCAGAACTTGTTAAGATTCCACCATCAGGTATTGGAGTAGGGCTTTATCAACATGATGTATCAGAAAAAAAATTATCTGAGAATTTAGACTTTGTAGTTAGTAAAGTAGTTAATAGCGTAGGGGTTAATATAAATACTGCTAGTA
Source organism: uncultured Erysipelotrichaceae bacterium (assembly GCA_902779035.1). Lineage (GTDB taxonomy): Bacteria > Bacillota_I > Bacilli_A > RF39 > UBA660 > RUG12438. Next base: position 9,682 of record CACZAH010000019.1, read on the forward strand.
GTTCAATATTAAAGTATGTATCAGGACTTACTAAAAGAACCATAGATAAGATAATTAATTATAGAAATACTAATGGTAAGTTTAAATCTAGAGATGAACTTAAAAGTTTATTATCAGATAAGGTATATGAACAAGCAATAGGATTCTTAAGAATAACAGGAGGAAATCTTGTATTAGATGCAACAGCAATACATCCAGAGAGTTATGATAAAACAAGTAAGTTGCTTGATGATTTACACCTTAGTATTAATGATATTGGGACTAGTAAGATTAGTCTTGTATTAGATAGTGTAGATATAGAATCCGAGTGTAATAAAATAGGTGTAGAACACTATACGCTTGAAGATATAATTAAGTGTCTTAAAAATCCAATGAGAGATCCTAGAGATGAAATGCCACAACCAATATTAAAGTCAGATGTTTTAACACTTGATGATTTAAAAGTTGGTATGAAACTACAAGGTACAGTTAGAAATGTTGTTGATTTTGGGGCATTTATTGATATTGGTCTTCATGAAGATGGACTAGTACATATATCTAAAATAACTGATAAATACATTAAACATCCTAATGAAGTATTAAGCGTAGGAGATATAGTAGATTGTTATGTAAGTGATATAAATAAAGATAAAAAGAAAGTATCGTTATCGCTTATAGAAGGTAAATAAAAAAGCTAGAGATAACTCTAGTTTTAATATAAACAAAATAAGAAACTGCCCCCTGAGCAGTTTCTATAAAAGAATAAAAAGGGGTTGGCTAGTGTGATACTAGCACCAATCCGGTTAATCCGAACTGGTGCTTTATATATTAATCGAAAACAGTCACTTTGTCAATACTTTTTTTAAAAAATATGAAAATTTTTGTAGATATATTGTTATACTTAAGTTTAAATGATATAATTGTTATAGAAAGGAGTAAGGAGAATGAAAAAAGGATTATTAATAAGTGCGATACTTGGTGTTACATTATTATTAACTGGATGTGGTAATAAACAATCAAAATTAGTATGTACTATGAAACAAACTCAAATGGGTATGGAAATGGAATCAACTGCAACTACTTATTTTGATTCTAAAGGTAAAGCTACTAAAGTTGATATGGACATGGTAGTAGACGCTAAAAGTGAAACTGCTGCTAAAGCTGCACTATCTGCAATGAAAGCATCATATGATAATGTAAAACAAGATGGTTCTAAATTGATTATTAAAGAAACAATTAAACCTGAAGGTGATGATAAAGACGTAACTATAAAAGAAGCTAAAAAACAGTTTACATCACAAGGATTTAAATGTAAATAAAAAGATTCACATAATTGTAGAATCTTTTTTCTTTCCACATATATAATCTAAGCTAATATCTAAATAATCACATAAATCATTTAATCTTAATAAAGAAATAGTATCTATTCCATTTTCCCAACCAGCATAAGTAGAACGACTTATACCTAATATTTTTGATAATTCTTGCTGCGTTAATTCTTTGTTTTGTCTTGTTTGTTTCATTACACTATACATCATACGGCACCTCTATAGTAATTTTTGCATTACTAAAATAAAAAATGTTATTTTGTCGGGAAATAGTCTAAAATATACTGTAATGAATTAGTTTGATATAATAGCTAATAGTTATAAAGTGCTAGCTATTATATAATAAATAAGAAATTTTTCAAAATAAATGTCTATTTTTATTGACTTACAACTTTTAAATATATTACAATTTACATGTAGGTATAGTGAAGGGAGTTTTATGAGTAAGTTAACATTGTTTTTAAAATCAATTAAAGTATCAAAAGGAAATAATTTAAGATTAATCGTTCCAGATAATTTTGTGAATGTTGGAGTTAAAGTAAATAATAATATTAATAAAATTAAAGGTACTAATACAGATTATATAGTTAATCCAGGATTAGTTAGATTTAATAACGGAGAAGGTAAATGTACATTTGAAGAATCTATTAGAGGTAAAGATGTATACATATTAAGTGATGTATCTAATTATTCAATTACCTATGATTCACAAGTAGGATTACATCATATGATGCCAGATGAACACTTCCAAGATATTAAAAGAATGATTAATGCAACGTGTGGGCATGCAAAAAGAATAATAGTTGGAATGCCATATATGTATCAGTCTAGACAAGATAAAAGAAATGGTAGAGAGTCTCTAGATCTAGCTATGGCACTAGGAGAATTAAGACATTACGGTGTATCAGAAATAATTACAGCAGATGTACATAATAAATCTGCATGTGATAATGCGTCACCACAGATGCCTATTAATAACTTTTATTGTAGTGATGATATAATACTAAACTTGGTTGAAAAAGAGTATTTTGATTTTGAAAAATCAATGGTAGGTAGCCCTGACTTTGGAGCAATACCACGTGCAAACTTTTATGCAGCAATATTAGGAGGATTACCACTTGGAGTGTTCTATAAGCAAAGAGATTATAGTAGAGTAGACAATGGATTAAATCCAATAAAAAAACATAAATTCTTATATGATGGAGATATAAGAGGAAAAGATGTAATCATAGTAGACGATATGATAGCTACTGGTGGTTCAATATTAGACTCAGCTAAACAATTAAAGAAAAACAAAGTAGGCAAAGTATACTTAGTTGCAACCTTTGGACTATTTACTAAAGGATATGAAATGTTTGATGAAGCGTATAATGCGGGAATATTTGATAAGTTATATGCAACTAATCTAAACTATGTACCTGAAGAGATTAAAAATAAGCCTTGGTTTGAAGAAGTTGACTGTTCTATGAAACTAGCAAACATTATTTGTAATATAAATGAAGATAAACCAATAGGTAATCTATTAAATGCAAAAGCAGAGACAGTAGAAAAAATAAAACAATTAAACTTAAATAGATAGATTAAATCAATAATTGTCTTTGCAACAAACATGAAAAAGAAAGTTCAAGAAATTTCGAATATAGGCTTGACTTTTTTTTTTTTTTTTTTTTTTTTAGTATAATGGTATTAGAAGGTAAGGTGAGGCGAGATAGAACTAGAAAATGTATAAAAAGTGTAATCATGGTATACACTAAAAATAGAATCCATGTAATTTTAAAGAAAGAAGGTAATTTATGTTAAAAAGAAAGAATAACGCTTTTACTCTTATAGAGTTAATAGCAGTATTAGTAATTATGGCAATAATTGCTCTCATAGCTACACCACTTGTTATGAACATAATTAGAAAGGCACGTATTTCTGCAGATAGAAGATCAGTAGATGCATATGGTAGATCTATTGAACTAGCAATTGCAGGTTATCTACTAGATACAGGTAAATTTCCAACAAGTGTTGAACAACTAACAATTGAATACTCAGGTAATCAAGTTGTATGTTCTACAACAAAAATTAATTCTGATTCATCAGTATATCTTGCAGGATGTACAGTAGCAGGTAGAAATACAGGAGATTATAAATATGGAAGTGATAAATCACCTGCTTATACTGCATATACTATAGGTAATCAAGTAACATATAATAATATTAATTATTATGTAATTAAAGATTCAGGAGCAAAAGAATCTACAGTAACACTTTTAAAAGCAGAACCATTAAAGGTTGCAGAGGTAAACGAGTATGGCGCAGGACATGTAAACAGATATACAGGTTCAGTAGGAACTGCATATGATTATAATGGTTATGGAGGCATGGCATATTATACAAGTGAAACTTGTGGATATGTAAATAATACTTGGGTATCTGATGGATGTAAAAATGATTATGCATCAAGCGAAATTAAATATGTAGTAGATGCCTGGAAGGCAGCAAAGGCTCCAGCAGCAAGTGATGCGAGATTAATTACTCTAGAAGATTTAAAAAGTCTAGGTTATAGCGATGATTGTATACAATCAGAAGTTTGTTTTAGTTCAGCGAAAGCACCTAGTTGGTTATACATTAATTCTTGGTATTGGACAATGAGTCCGAAAAATGATTCGTCGTATAATCTTTGGGACGTTCACAGCGGTGGCTTGGGCTTCTGCAACGTCGACAACAACAACGGCGTTGTCCGCCCAGTTATAACTATTTCTAAATCTAATATCTCAAACGCAGGAAATTAGACTGATAGTCTAAATACTCTTGCTGATTGACAAAGAGGTATAGATTAAAGTGGAAATGCAAAGACTTACGAAGTAAGGCTTTGGAATAGGCAAATAACGTAGTGTATTTGCCGTTGGTAGCGAACGATTGTGCCAAGGGCACGTGAGTGAGCATGGCGTAAATATAAATTTGATTAATGGCTTAGGTTAATCCTAAGTTTTTCTTTTCTTTACTCTTTTTTAGCACTCACCCCTTGACATTGCTAATTAAGTGTGGTAAGATGTATCTAGCAGTTAGGAAACTAACTGGGAAGTAGGTGGATAATGTTATCAGATAGACAAAAGGAATTACTTAAGATTATTGTTGAGGATTATGTTAAAACGGCTAGACCTATTTCTTCTAAATCGATATGTGATATACTTGGTTGTTCTTCTGCTACAGTAAGAGCGGAGATGAGTAATTTAGAGGATTTAGGGTTATTAGAGAAGACTCACATATCATCTGGACGTGTTCCAAGTGAGAAAGGGTACAGATATTATGTAGATAATATCATGGTACCTAAGGAGTTAACTGGTGATGATATGTTAAAGTTACAGACGATTGTTAATAATAAGTCCTTAATAGTTAGTGATGTAATTGAAAAGAGTATGGAAATTATATCTGAGTTAACTTCTTATGCAGCGGTAGTATTAGGAACTCACTCTAAGAATAATTTAATTAGTAAAGTAGAGGTAGTTCCAATTGATGATAATAATTTAGTTGCGATAGTTGTTACTGATAAGGGTAATGTAGAGCATAAAAATATATACTTAGATACTATTGTTGATATGAAGGATATTAAACAAACTGTAGATTTAATTAATAAACTTATTGTTGGAACATCTTTAGATGAAGCTAGTACGGTATTGGAGTTTGAGGTAAAACCTGTTATTGCTAATTATGTTAAACAACATGAAGTATTATATAATGCTTTCTATAATGCATTTACTGATTTTACTCACGATAATATTAAGACTAGTGGAACTAAGAATATGCTTATGCAACCAGAGTTTAATGATGTTGATAAAATACGTGAGATTGTAAGTAAGTTTGATGATAAAGATATAGTTGAAAGTATTAAAGAAGAAGATAATGGTATCAACATATATATAGGTAGTGAGAATAACTTTGATAGTGATGTTACGGTTATTAAGACTAAGTATGAGGTTAATGGGGAAGAAGGTACTATTGCTTTAATTGGTCCTAAACGTATGGAATATGATAGGGTTATTACTTTACTAAATTATATAATGGAGAATATAGAAAAGTAGGTGTAAAGTGGAAAAAGAAGAGATTAAAGAAGAAGTAGAGAATACTGAAAAGTGTAAGTGCAATGATAATTGTACTTGTGGAGATGACTGTAATTGTACTCCTGAAAATAAGTGTAGTGAAGAATGTACTTGTGGAAGTGATTGCAATTGTGGTGAATCTTGCGAGTGCAAGAATGAGAAAAAGGATAAAAAGAAGGAAAAGAAAAAGTTATTTGGTAATAAGAAAGATGATAAGATTAAAGAGTATGAGAAACTTATTAAAGAGTTAGAGGACAAAATCTTAGTTATGAGTGCGGATAATGTTAATTATCGTAAGCGTAAGGATGAGGAGGTTGCAAGACTTCTTAAGTTCTGTAATGAAGATATTATTAAAGACTTACTTCCAGTTGCTGATAACTTTGAACGTGCTTTAAAGCTTGCTGAGGATAAGACTGACGAAGAATTTGTTAAGTTTAATGAAGGATATAAGATGGTTTACTGTAGTATTCAAAATATCTTAGAAAAGTTTGATGTTAAGGCTATTGATGGAGCTAATAAACCTTTTGATCCAGTATATCATAATGCAGTTATTATGGAGGCTAAAGAGGGTGTAGAACCAGGTATGGTTATTGAGGTTTTACAGAAGGGTTATCTATACAAAGATAAGGTTATTCGTCCTGCAATGGTTAAGGTTAGTGAATAATTAAGAATAAAAAGATTGGTTAGTGTGAATTAAATAATTTTATATAAGGAAAGGTGATTAATTATGAGTAAAACAATTGGTATTGATTTAGGTACAACTAATAGTTGTGTATGTGTATATGAAGGTGGAGAACCTAAGGTTATAGTAAATGCAGCAGGAGATAGAACTACTCCTTCAGTTGTTGCATTTAAGAAAGGTGAAATTATAGTAGGTAAGACTGCAAAGCATCAAGCAGTTACTAATCCTGAAACTATTAGTTCTATTAAAAGATTAATGGGAACTAGTAAGAAAGTTAAAGCTAACGGTAAGGAATATACTCCTGAAGAAGTTAGTGCGATGATTCTTGGCGATTTAAAGAAGACTGCTGAGGCTTATTTAGGAGAAAAAGTTACAAGTGCGGTTATTACTGTTCCTGCTTATTTTAATGATGCGCAAAGACAAGCAACAAAGAATGCTGGTAAGATTGCAGGATTAAATGTAGAGAGAATTATTAATGAGCCAACTGCTGCTGCTTTAGCATATGGTCTTGATAAGCAAGAAGAGATGCAAACTATTCTAGTTTATGATCTTGGTGGTGGTACATTCGATGTATCTATTCTAGAACTTGGGGACGGTGTATTTGAGGTTAAATCTACAAGCGGTAATAATAAACTTGGTGGAGATGACTTTGATGAGAGAATCGTTGATTATATCTTAGATGATATCAAAAAAGAGTATGATACTGATCTTCGTGATAATAAGATGGCCTTACAACGTATTAAGGAAGAGGCTGAAAAAGCTAAGAAGACTTTATCTAATGTTACTTCGACAGAAATCAGTCTTCCATTTATTACAGCTGAGATTAACTATGAAACAACACTTACTAGAGCTAAATTTGAAGAGTTAACTGATGACCTTGTTGAGTCTACATTAGAACCAGTTAGAAAAGCATTAAAAGATGCTGGACTTAAAGCAAGTGATATTAATAAAGTAATTCTTGTTGGTGGTTCTACTCGTATTCCAAAGGTACAAGAAGTAGTTAAGAAAGAATTAGGTAAGGAACCTTCTAAAGAGGTTAACCCTGATGAAGTTGTTGCAATGGGTGCGGCTATTCAAGGTGGAGTATTAACTGGTGAGGTTAATGATATCGTATTACTTGATGTAACCCCATTATCATTAGGTATTGAAACTTTAGGTGGAGTATGTACTGTATTAATTCCAAGAAATACAACTATTCCAACAAGTAAGAGTCAAGTATTCTCAACTGCTGCAGATAATCAACCTGCTGTAGATATTCACGTATTACAAGGTGAAAGACCAATGGCAGCTGATAACAAGACTATGGGAAGATTCCAACTTACAAATATTCCTCCTGCACCTCGTGGAGTACCTCAAATTGAAGTTACATTTGATATAGATGCTAATGGTATTGTTAATGTTAAAGCTAAAGATTTAGGTACTGGTAAAGTTATTTTCGCAACAGAGAAAGCTATTAAAGATTTAGGTGATAAAGTAGATTCATCTGACAAAGAAAAAGCTGAAGCAGAGATTAAAGATTTAAAAGAAGCTCTTGATAAAAATGATATTGATGATATAAAAGCTAAGAAAGATAAATTAAATGAAACTGCTATGACTCTTGCAACTAAAGTTTACGAACAAGCTGCAAAAGATAACCAAGCAAATAATGATACAACTAGTGAAGCTAAAGAAGAGAAAAAGTCTAAAAAATCAGATGATGATGTAATTGATGCTGAATACGAAGAAAATTAATAATAAACACATTGTAATGACAACGTGTTGACAAAACTATTTTGTTAATGTATAATATTATCACAAGGAGGGATAATATGAGTAGCATTCCAAATACTACTAATTTAAATGTTAGAGTTGATTCAATGCTTAAACAAGAAAGTGATATGTTATTCAAAAATTTAGGTTTAAATATGAGTACTGCAATTAATATGTTTTTAACTAAATGTGTTAAGACATCTAGTATTCCGTTCAAAATAGAAGAACCTAAACCTAGCAAAGAATTAAAGAAAGCATTAAAAGAAGTGAATTATATGATGAAACATCCTGAAAAATACAAAGCTTATAGTTCGGTAGAAGAGTTATTCAAGGATTTAGACAGTAATGATTGATTTGAAAACAAAAGTTAAATATCAAATTAAATATACTAATGATTTCAAAAAGAATTATAAGAAAATTAGAAAACAAGGTAAGGATGTAGAAAAACTTAAATTTGTAGTAAGCAAACTGGCTAATGGTTTGCCATTAGAAGAAAAGTATAATAATCATATTTTGAACAATAGTAAGCACTATAAAAATTGTGGTGAATGCCATATAGAACCTGACTGGTTATTGGTGTACCAATATAAAGATAATGAACTTATTTTAGTGCTTGTTGCTACTGGTAGTCATTCAGAATTGTTTTAATAAGTTAGGGGCTGTAATAAAGATATTCTATTTCATTACAGTCCTTTGTTTATAAAAAGAATAGGAGAAATATGGAAAAGACTAGAGAAGAAATAGATGTAAAAGATACATGGAATTTAACTAAGATATATAAGAACATTGATGAGTTTGAAAGTGAGTTAAATGGTATTGATAAATTAGTTGATGATGTTGTAAGTTTTAAAGGTAGAATTATGGAGAGTAGTGATTCTTTATATAATTTCTATGTAGCCTATGAAAAAATGGATAGAACTTTAACTAAGTTATTTATATATGCTTCTTTAAATAGAGATGCTGATACTACTAATTCAAAGTATCAAGCATTGAGAATGAGAGTAATGAAGAAGAATGAAGATATAGCTAGTTTGACTTCATTTATATCTTCAGAGATGTTATCTGTTGATTATGATTTAGTATTATCTTTTATAAAAGAAGATGATAGATTAAAAGAGTATGCTTTTGATTTAGAGAAGATGTTTAGATATAAAGAACATACTTTGTCTGAGAAGGAAGAAGCAATAATAACTCTAGCTACTAATGCTTTTGGTACTGGATCTGATGCATTTAATTATATTGATAATGCTGATATTAATTTAGGCAAGATTAAAGATGAAGATGGTAATTTAGTTGAACTTACTAATAGTAATTATATTAAATATATGACTAGTAGTAATAGAAATGTTAGAATTGATGCTTTTAATCACATGTATGAATACTTTAAAGGTTTAAAGAATACTATTTCTGCATGTTTAAAGGGTAATATAAAAGAAAATTTCTTCTTAAGTAAGGTTAAGAAGTATTCTTCACCTCTTGAAGCTAGCATGTATTCTGATAATATAGATGTAAGTGTTTATAAAAACTTAATTGATATTGTGCATGATAATATGGATTTAATGTATGACTATATGGATTTAAGAAAGAAAGCACTTAATCTAGATGAGATGCATATGTATGATATATATGTAGATTTAGTTAAAATAGATAACGATGATATTCCTTTTGAAAAAGGGAAAGAGATTGTATTTAATGCTTTAAAACCATTGGGTAGTACTTATATTAATGATTTAAAGAAAGCTTTTGATGAGAGATGGATTGATATATATCCTAATAAAGGTAAAAAGTCTGGTGCATATAGTTGGGGTAGTTATGATACTTATCCATACCTATTATTAAACTATAATAATACTACTGATAGTGTAGTGACTCTTGTCCATGAGTTAGGACATTCAATGCATTCTTATTACTCAGATAAAAATCAAAACTATTTTAATAGTCAGTATCCTATATTTTTAGCAGAGATTGCATCTACAGTTAATGAAGTATTATTAAATGATTATATGTATAAAAATGCAAATAATAAAAATGAGAAAATATTTTATTTAACTGAGATGTTAGATAAGATTAGAGCTACTATTTACCGTCAAACTATGTTTGCTGAGTTTGAAATGATTATGCATGATAAAGAAAGTAATGGTATTCCTTTAACTGAAGAAGAATTTTCTAGTACGTATTATGAACTTAATAAACTATATTATGGTGATAATGTAGTAAGTGACGATTTAATTAGATATGAGTGGGCTAGAATACCTCATTTCTATACTTCATTTTATGTTTATAAGTATGCAACTGGATTATCTGCTGCGCTTGCTATTGCGACTGATATATTATCTGGTGTTGATGGTGCGCGCGATAAGTATTTAAGATTCCTATCTAGTGGATGTAGTGATTATCCGCTTAACATATTAAAGAGTGTTGGTGTTGATATGACTACAAAAGAACCAATTGAAAAAGCTTTAAGAGTTTTTAAAGAAAAATTAGAAGAATTAAAGAAACTAATATAATGATTGTTAGAGAGTAGGTGTAGTATGAATAAAAGAGATTATTATGAGGTCCTAGGTGTATCTAAAGGGGCCTCAGAAGATGAAATAAAAAGAGCTTTTAGAAAGCTAGCTAAGAAGTATCATCCTGATGTTTCTAAGGAACCTAATGCTGAAGAGAAGTTTAAAGAAGCGCAAGAAGCTTATGCTGTATTATCTGATAAACAAAAAAGAGCACAGTATGATCAATATGGTCATGCGGCATTTGAAGGTGTGAATGGTGGAGCCGGATTTGATTTTTCTGATTTTGATTTTAGTGATATCTTTGATGGAATATTTGGTGGGGGATTTAGTTCATTTAGTGGCTTTGGTGGAAGCAGAAGAAACACACGAAATGGAGCTAGAGACGGAAATGACCGCTTAATGCGTGTTAATCTATCATTTGATGATGCTGTTTTTGGTACTAAGAAAAAGATAAATGTTGATTGCAATTCAGAATGCGATAAGTGTGATGGTAAAGGTGGATTTGGCTCGCATACTTGTAAAACTTGCCATGGAAAGGGTGTAGTTACTCAGGAACAAAGAACTATACTTGGTGCGTTTATGACACAATCTACTTGTCCTGATTGTCGTGGTAAAGGGACTGCTTTTGATAGAACATGTAGTGCATGTCATGGCTCTGGTACTGTTAGAAAGAATAAGGACTTAGAGGTTAAAATTCCTGCGGGAGTAGATACTGGATCACGTCTTAGACTTGCTGGTAAAGGAGACGCTGGAGTTAATGGTGGTGCACCAGGAGACTTATATTTAGAGTTTGTAGTTAAAGACCACCCATTATTTATTCGAGATGATTATGATATTTATCTTGAATTACCTATTACTATTACTGATGCAGTATTAGGTACAAAAAAAGAGGTTCCAACTTTATATGGTAATGTTAAAGTAAGTATTCCATCAGGAAGTGAGTCTGGAGATAAACTACGTATTAAAGATAAAGGTGTTACACATGTTAATAGTTCTACAAAGGGTGATATGTATATCATACTTAAAGTATGTATTCCTAAAAAGTTAGATAAAAAACAAAAAAAGATGTTTGAAGAATTATCTAATACTAATTTAAAAACTGGTGATTTTAAATTAGTAGAATCATATTTAGATTAATAGATTAATTACTAATTTGACATAAATACTTTATTCTGTTATTATACATACCTGGTGATTTTATGTATATAAATTATAATGAATTGATAAAATTAGTTAGTGATTTAAATGGAATACGTAATAATGTTAAGGAGTTATTTAATTATATTGATAAATCTATATATTTAGATAAAATAATAAATAATATAGAAATATTAATAGATAATGATACTTACAATATATTCTTTTTAGGTAATTATATTGACTCAATTTCTAGTGATATAAATTATAATATTAATGATAATCGAACTAAAAAATTTATGTTAAAGTATATTTTATATAAAAATTCTAATTTAATTATTGATATATTATATAGTCTAATAAATATTAATACTTATCTTTTAGAGAGTGATAATAACGCAAATATATCAGTAAAAAGAAAGGTATTTAGTATCAGTAAGAAATTCGATAAAATAGATAATAATATATGTAAAACTAATGGAAAAATGTATTATTATATATATAATAATGGCGAGTTAATTGGTATGTTTAGTTATATTGGTAATTATTATACTGATAGAGATAAAACAGTTAAATATGATGATAATGTTAAAATTAATAATAAGGAATTTGTATTAAATAATATGAGACATTATAATGATTCATACTTTAAAAGTATTGTTTTTGAAAATATAAATAAATATAAGACAAAAATCAAGTAACAAAATACTTGATTTTTTTTCTAATATTTATTACACTTATATTAGGTAGTTATGCTACTTAGAATTGGAGGTGTAATATGTCTTTAACTTTTATCTCCATTTTGTTATTCATTGGTGGAATTATTGCAGGTATAGTTGCAATGTTTGTAATTAATAATATAAAAAAATCTAATAAAGATAATCAAGCAGATAAAATATTGAAAAATGCTTATAAAGATGCAGAAAAGATAAAAAATGATGCACTTGTATCTGGAAGAGAAGAAGCAAAACAGTATAAGATTGATGTTGAAAACGATTTAAAAGAAAGAAAAGCTGAAGTAAAAGAAGCTGAAAAACGTTTATCTAATCGTGAAGAGAGTATTGATAGACGCGATGAAAACTTACAAAATCGCGAAAAATCGCTTGATAAAAAAGAAAAAGAATTACAAAAGAAACAGAATGAACTTCAAGATGAACAATTAAAAGTAGAAGAACTAAAAAAGGAACAACTAGATAAATTAGAAGAAATATCTGGTTATTCTAAAGAAAAAGCTAGAGAATTAGTTTTAAAAAGGGTAGAAGAGGATATGAACTTAGAAATATCATCTTATATCAAAGAAAGAGAGTCAGAAGCGAAATTAACGGCTGACAAGAAAGCAAAAGGAATGCTTGTTGAATGTATGCAGAAGTATGCTAGTGATGTTGCGAATGAACAAACTGTAACAGTTGTTAATTTACCTAATGATGATATGAAAGGTAGAATCATAGGTAGAGAAGGTAGGAATATTCGTACTATTGAAGCAGTTACTGGAGTTGATTTAATTATTGATGATACACCTGAGGTTATCGTGTTATCATCATTTGATCCATTAAGACGCGAGATTGCAAGAGTTACTCTTGAAACTTTAATTAAGGATGGTAGAATACATCCAGCACATATTGAGGAAATATATGATAAGGTTTCTAAAGATATGAAAGCAAAGATTATGGAATATGGTGAAAATGCTTTATTCAAACTTGGTATTGCCAAAATGGAACCTGAATTAATTGAACTTGTTGGAAGACTTAATTTTAGGACAAGCTTTGGTCAAAATGCATTAACTCATTCTATTGAGGTTGCCTCATTATCAGGAATTATGGCATCCGAGGTAGGTGAGAATGTAAATCTCGCAAAAAGAGCTGGATTATTACATGATATTGGTAAATCTGTTGACCATGAAATTGAAGGAAGCCACGTAGAAATTGGTTCGTCTCTTGCTAAAAAGTATAAAGAAAATAGTGTTGTTATAAATGCTATTGAATCACATCATGGTGATACTGAGGCAACAAGTACAATATCTGCACTAGTTGCAATTGCTGATGCGTTATCGGCATCACGACCAGGGGCACGTAGTGATTCACTTGAAAATTATATTCAAAGAATGCAAGAGCTTGAAGGTGTTGCCAATAGAATTGATGGTGTTGATAAAGCATTTGCTATGCAAGCTGGACGTGAATTACGTGTAGTTGTTAAACCTGAAAAAATTAATGATGCTAAGGCTCATAAAATAGCTCGTGATATTAAGAATAATATTGAGAGTGAATTACAATATCCAGGTACTATTAAAGTAACTGTAATAAGAGAAACTAGAGCTGTTGAAGAAGCGAAATAAAAACCCGATATTAATTTATCGAGTTTTTATTTTGCTTAATTTTTTTTACATTTCTTAGAAGTACTATCAAATGTATAACCTGAACTACAGCTAGGAGATATTGTTTGATTATCAGAATTTGTATTTATACATTTATCTTTATCATCATTCATTTTATATCCTGTAGGACAAGTTGCTTCAACTGTATCAGAATCATCATTTTCAGTTTCCTTTTCTTTATCTTTATCTTTATCTGATGCTCCAGTAACAGTTACAGATACACTTTTACCAGCTGATTCGGTTTGTCTAAAATTAGAATAAGCAGTTTTTACAATATATGATTGATTACCATTTGTAGCATTTACTGTATATGTAGTTTGATTAGTAAATCCTAAGAATGTTCCGTCTTGTTTATAAACGTTATAACCAAATGAACCCATTACCGAATTAATATAATTTAATCTTCCGGCAACAAATGAATTTAAGTATTCAGAGCTCTTAAATGTTTCTTTAAAGTAACTCTTTAGATATGCATCAGTATTAATCTCAGGTACACTAACTGCATTCCAACTTAGTGTAACAACTCCTTTAGATTCAGTTGCTTTAACATTTGTAGTATCAGGCAATTTTGCAAATCTTGGCGATGTTTCAGAAGGTTCGTGCCCTTTTACAAATAATTCAGTTTTAATTAAATCGCTTGGAGTATATTCAGATGGAAGCATTGGAGTAGGACATTCCATTTCAATTGCAACTTCTGATACACTAGCAGGTTTAGTAAATCCTGAATCAGACGTAAACATTCCTCGACCTACAGCTTGGAATAATCTTTCGTGTTGACCGCTACTTAATAAGTTATAGTATTCACTACTGTTTTTATCATATCCATACCATACACCAATTGCATATTCATTATTAAATCCTACAGTCCATAAGTCATTAACTGCGCTTCCAGGAAGTCCAAATGCACTCTTAGTTTTTTCGTCATAGTTTGTTGTACCAGTTTTAGCAGCATATACTTTACCATTAATATTAGCCCAACGACCTAATGCATACTGCCCAGTATCAACAAGCATATCAGCAATCATATAAGCAGTAGAATCTTTCATAACTTGTTTCTTTTCATTTTTGTTTTCTACTTCTTTTTTATCTACCATATATTCTATTTTTGTGTAACTATATGGTTTAGTGTAATATCCACCATTTCCAAATGCTGAATAAGCAGCAGCCATAGAAAGAGGGGATTCACCAGTATATCCACCAATAGCATGAGCTTCATGCAATGGATCTTCAGGAGATAATCCTAAACTTTTAACAAAACTTAAAATATTTTCTTTATTATTTGCTTGGAATGCTTTAAGTGCAGGGATGTTTCTTGAACCAACTAAAGCTTTTCTAATTGTTTCAAATCCTTCATAAGCACCATTCCAGTTATTAATTGGAGTACCATCAGAATAACTAATAGCCTCATCTGGATCAGACATACCAGTAGACCAGTTTAAGAATTCTATTGCAGGACCGTAATCATATAATGGTTTAGCAGTAGAACCAATCTGTCTTTTAATTTGAGTAGCATGATTTAATGTTTGGGCAGCATTAATATTTCTACCACCACCAACAGCAACAATAGCTCCATTATCAATATTAGTAACAGCAACACCAGCTTGAACTACATCGTTTTCCCATTCATAAGATACGCCATTCATAATATCGTTAACATATTCTTGTTTTCCTCTATCCATAGTTGTGTATATCTTCATAGGAACTGTATAAGGATCATCACCAGTATTAGTTTGAACTTCTTTAACAACAACGTCTAAGAATGATTGATATTTATTAACAGCATTCGGATCTCCACCATTTGCATCTTTGGCTTTAATAATTTTCTCAACAGTCATTTTCTTTGCAGCATTATATTCTTTATCATTAATATATCCGTGACGCTTCATAAGTTTAAGTACTAGTAAACGTCTTTTTTCAGTTGCTTCAGGATTAGTATAAGGGTTATACTTGCTTGGAGCTTGGAATAACCCAGCAATCATCGCCGATTCTGATACATTTAGATCTTTTGCACTCTTACCAAAGTAAGTAAGTGCAGCTTGTTCAACTCCGTAAGAATTATTTCCTAAATAATAACTATTAACATAGAATTCTAATATTTCTTTCTTAGAATAGTTTGGTTCAATTTTAAACTCTGAAATATATACATCAGTTAGTTTTCTAATTATACCTTTAATACCACTAGCTTCAGCAGAAGTATAAGTGTTTTTAGAAACTTGCATAGTTAGAGTAGATGCTCCACCTGCATTAGATCTACCTAGTAATTGTTGTGCGGATGCTTTAATAAATCTTGCCCAGTCAACACCTTTATGACTAAAGAATCTAGAATCTTCGGTTGCGACTATTGCATCAATTAATACTTCAGGTAATTCATCATATTCAAGTAATACTCTTTGTTCTGCACCTAGTTTTGCAAACTCATTACCTTCAGAATCATATACAACAGATGGCTCACTAACATAAAGCTCTTTAGGATCAAAGTTTGGAGCATGCGAAACTATATATATACATACAGCAACAATCGCACCAATTACAAGTATTAATCCGCTTAAGAATAATATTAGTAATATTTTCCAAATCTTTTTCTTTTTCTTTCTTTTCTTCTTTGGAACAATTATATCATTTTTTTTCTTTTTCACTGTATTAATACTTCTATTATTAGTTTTCTTGTGTGTTCCTTTTGCATGTGCACCTTTCTTTTTATTACGATTAAGTACATTTCTCATAAATATTACAGCCTTCTTTCTTAAAAATGGAACATAGTATATAACATCAACTATAATAACAGGTATTATTGGTATAATTGATGAAAATAATAATAATCCAAGTATTATCAGTAATATACTTATTACTCCTACAATAATTTTAGACTTATACTTATAAAATATTTTAATCAACTTCTTCTTCATATTTACTCCTTTACATATTTATCTACATATTCTAAATAATCAACAAGTGGTCTTAACTTATGTTTTATTAAATAACCATTCTCTTTAAAGTATTCAATAGGAATAGACTTCCTTGTTTCATTTTCTATAAAACTAATTAATGCATCACTACTTAAATAATATGTTTCATCTAAGCTTGTAAACCTAACAATTATAAATCCAATTCCACCTAACTTAGTAATTTTTTTTAAGTGTTCTATTTGATGTATATGTATATTACTAATAGGAAAACTAGTTTTATTTTTAGTTTCTTTAGCTTCAAAATCAATATACTTACCTTTATATACTCCATTGTAATCAGTAGTTGATGGAGTATTAAAGTGAGCTTCAGTTATTATTGCATCATCTCTTGAGTGATAATTAACCTTATTTATAGTAATTGGAGTAGGTTTCTTATATATAACAGCCTTATTATTATTTAAATAGAATTCATTAGATGCATTAATATCAGCCTCAAGGCCCATACCTCTATTACTATACTTATAGTTGTAATTATTATTTATATGTAGATTCATCTTTCCTCCAGAAGTATTATACTATAAATTGTAAAAAAAAACTACTAGTTGAAGTAATTTTGTCAAACTTTGTAGATGCCTAATTTATAATCATATTTTTTCTAGTTTTGTCGAATATCTTTATTTAAAAAAAAAATATAGTAAGATATACTTGGTGATAATATGTATACAGATATGTATGTTGAAAAGGTACTTGATAATATATTAGAGAATACTAATAAAGTGAAAATGGGATACTATAATATTGTTTTAAGTAAAAAAAGTGATATAATTACTAGGGATTAATATGAATAAATTAGAAGTGCTTGCAAAATCAAAATTTCGTTCTAGTTTTCATTTGAACAATAAAATGAAAGACTATGTAAAAGATAAAGGAATAGATGTAATTAGAAAACACGCTTATGATTTTGTAAATAGTAGATTAAAAGTGTATAACAGCACAAAGGATGGTAAGCAAACTCCAATGCGACAGACTCATCCAGTATTTATCGCCCAGCACGCAACTGCAACCTGTTGTCGTGGGTGTATAGAAAAATGGCATCATATACCTAAAGAAAAAACATTAAATGATATTGAAATAGATTATATAGTAAATATAATGATTGAGTGGATAGAAAAAGAATGTCAAAAATAGTCGTACAAAAACGTAGTGCATATGCACTATTTTTTGTATATATTTTTTATAATCTGTACATTATTAATATAGAGTTGGACGTTTAAAAGTTTTAAATCTGATATAAAAAGTTTTAAATCTGATATAAAACTATTGACAAAAAATGAAAAATTGATTATTATAGACACTGTTTTTAGGAGATACTGTGCTATTTATTAAAAACAAAACTGTCAGATAGTGTTATAGGATAGGAGGGAATATATGATAGTTTCATTAAAAAAGCATAAATATATTTATGCAGCAATATTATTAGTTTCTGTCATAATTGGTGGTACATTTTTAATGGCTAATGCACAAGATGATGCTGGTAAGATTAGTCTTGATAAAAGTGCTACTAAAGTATATGAAGGAACTAGTGAAGACAATTTAGAGAAAGGAAGATTTGCTCAAGTTACATTAGATGTTAATGCAAAATCATACGATTTAGATGCTAAGACTAAATTAGACGTTGTTTTAGTAATGGATAATTCATCAAGTATGGATAAAGAAGATGCTAATCCATCAAAGACTTTGTCGCGTAGACAAGCGGCTAAAGATGCAGCTACTGATTTTGTTGGAAAACTAATCAATGAGGGAAAAGATAATGTTAAGATTGGTATGGTTGTATTTGGAACAGATATACAATCTACTCAAGAATTATCAAGCAATAAAACAACAATTAATAGTTTTATAAATGGTATTAGTTCTATATATAATCAAGGAACTAATGTTCAAGCAGGAATTGCAAAAGCAAATGAATTACTTGCAACAGGAAGAACTGATGCTAAAAAAGCAGTTATTATACTTACTGATGGTGAGCCAACATATTTTAATTATACATATACTTATTATAATAAGAAGGGAGAACAAGTTACAGGAAC
The DNA here is from genome assembly GCA_902779035.1 of uncultured Erysipelotrichaceae bacterium. Lineage (GTDB taxonomy): Bacteria > Bacillota_I > Bacilli_A > RF39 > UBA660 > RUG12438. Next base: position 28,513 of record CACZAH010000019.1, read on the forward strand.
TGATCGAGCAGGTAGTGGGTCTAATAATAATTCCGTACAAGTTTGCTATGCTTATAATAAGAGTGGCAGCTGTACCAACAATAGATGGGTTAAACCATCAAAGGCTGCAAAAGCAGAATTAGATTCATTAAAGGGTACTTATAGTGCCGCAGATGTTTATACAATTGCATTTGGTAGTCAGTCAGGTAACTCATTATCAGAAATAAATCCAGCATCAAGTGAAGGTGCAACACCTATTTATGTTAATTATTCTGCTTTAACTGGTGATGAGTTAAAAGCAAAATTTGATGGTATTAGTGATAGTTTAGTTGAATTAATAGGTAAAGATAGTGTTGTAACAGATGTTATACCAAAAGAGTTTAAGCTAACTGAAAGTGCTAAAACTAAGCTAACAGAACAGGGTATTGATGTTGTAGAAAATGAAGATGGTACAACAACACTTACCTGGGATATTGGAAATATAAATGCTAATACTGATTATAAGATTACATATGAAGTAAAAGCAGAAGATGATTATTATGGTAGTATTTATACAAATAAAAGTGCTAGTTTAACAACTACAGTAGATGAGGATAACCCTTATTATAAGAATGAAGAGAATAAGACTATAACTGTTGAATTTGATAAACCAAATGTAGCAGTTCCAATGGTTACAAAAGATGATCATTATAGTGAAATTTCAAGTTATGAAGGTTATGCAGAATCAACTATTAACGGAACAAGTGTTTTAGATAATGATTTAAATGAAAATTTAATGACTGATGGTAATGTTAATGTATCTGATAAAATTGTTGTTATTGAAAATAGCAATACTAAAAAAGTAAGTGAAAATACATATGAAATTTCAAAAGATGGTGTTAAACAAGGTGTTTTAACAATGAATAATGACGGAACATTTACTTTTGTTTCGGAAGAAAATATAAGCGGAGAAGTTGAATTCTTATATCATGTTGAAACAACTTTAAATCCTAGTGTTGAAACTAATAAAGTTGTTAGTAGAGATTCTAAGGTTACTTTGAATATTTTAAGTCGTTCAAAGGTTAATGTATCAGGTAAAAAAATATGGGATGATAGCAACAACCAAGACGGTATTAGACCTACAAGTATTAATATTGTATTAAATGCCAATGGAGTTACAGTTGCTAGAAAAACATTAACAAGTACTGATTGGACATATAGTTTTAATGATTTATATAAATATCAAATAGGTCATGAAAATGATGATAATTATTTAATAAATTATGAGATTAAAGAAGTAACAGAAGTTCAAAATTATGTTACTACATATAATGGATATGATATTATAAATACACATATTCCAGAAGTAACTTTTGTAAGTGGTACAAAGACTTGGGATGATAACAATAATCAAGATGGCATTAGACCAGATTGTATTACAGTAAAAGTATTTAATGGAATAAATTTAGTTACATCAAAAACTGTAACAAAAGATGATAACTGGGAATATACATTTGATAATTTACCAAAATATGAAAATGGTAATGAAATTAAATATCAAATAAAAGAAGATGAAGTTTCAGGTTATGAAACTGTTGTTACAGGAAATAATATTAAGAATACACATACACCTGAATTAATTAATGATAACACAGGTAAGCTAAGTGTAGAAAAAACTTGGGATGATAATAATAACCAAGATGGATTAAGAAAAGATGTAGAAATTACATTACTGGAAGCGTAAGTGAAGGATTCAAGGTAACAAATACACATACACCTGAATTAATTAATGATAATACAGGAAAGCTTAATGTAGAAAAATCATGGGATGATAATAATAACCAAGATGGATTAAGAAAAGATGTAGAAATTACATTATATGCTGATGGTGAAGTAAAAGAAACTGTAACATTAAATGATTCAAATGAATGGAAACATACATTTGAAAAGTTAGCTAAATATAATAATGAAAACGAGATTGTATATACAGTAGATGAGAAAGAAGTTACTGGATATACAAAATCAATTACTGGAAGCGTAAGTGAAGGATTCAAGGTAACAAATAGTCATATACCTGAATTAATTAATGATAACACAGGTAAGCTAAGTGTAGAAAAAACTTGGGATGATAATAATAACCAAGATGGATTAAGAAAAGATGTAGAAATTAC
>CACZAH010000020.1 GCA_902779035.1 uncultured Erysipelotrichaceae bacterium
GATAAAAGCCACTTCCTAAGATTCATATTATTCATTCTTCGCACTTATATATTATCATACTTTAATCATTACAGCAACACTTTAGGCGACTTGAGAGAAATGATTTTTAAATGCTCTTTTTAAATCCTTAATAGATTGCTTAGAAATGGCCTCTGGGGTATTAAGTATCCACGGATAAACACTATACTTAAGTTCCTTTATATGATCTATCATGCATTTTAAGGATGGATACTTCCCATATTCTTTATGATATTCATTACTAAAGAATAATGACTCATTATATACAAATCTAGCGGTATTACTAAACTCATAAAATAATCTTTCCTGCTCTTTTGTAGGATATAGTCTTATCTTTAAAGTCTTTTTCAGAATATCGCCACCATTATAATCCGTTAATTATTTAATAATATCTTTTATTTCTTGCAATGTTAAATTATCTATATTATCTTTTATTTTATCATATTTTTCTACTTTAGCAACCTCACCCGGATTATATATTTTTTTGTTTATTTCTGATAATCTATACACTCTCAACCTCAATAAAATCATACCATAATATATCCTAATAATCAATTATTTCTAACGATAAAATTATAAATAATGTAAAATAATATACTTGTTTTTATATTATCCATTAATAGTTAACAACCCTGCTTAAATACCTTTTTAAGTCCTTTGTTAAATTGATTTGTGGACTTAACTTCATATTTAGTATCTATAACGTTAATCTTCATTATTTAAAATATCATTAAACATCTCATCGATGTTATGATATCCTTTATATGCAGTAGGATTTTCGGCGATTTCTTTTGCTTCTTTTAATGCTTGAATCATTTCTTTACTAGGAATATGATTTAAAGTTAACTCAAATGGCACTCCTTTTTTTATAACCACTTGCTTTAAAGTTGCATTAATAAGCATACTCATACTTATCCCCAATTTATTTAATATATCAGTTGCCTCTTTTTTAGTTTTACTATCTACTTGTACATTTATCGCACTTGTTAAATTAGCCATATTAAACAACTCCCTTTCTAATTAATATTTTATCATATTATAGTATAAAGTCAATATATTTTTATACATAATTACTACATTTTTACTACATGATATTAAAAAGTATCAAATCATACATAATTCTTTGCATGCTTTGATACTTTACATTTAATCTTTTTAAGTACTTTTATTTCATATTTTTGTGGCTTATCTTCTAATTTTTCACCATCAATACACCAGTTTTTAAAATCATTATCATGAATTAATACTTTAATATTATCCGTTCTAAAAAGTTTATAATATTTGCTCTTTCTAAATAATTGAATTTGCAATAATCCTATTGCAAGCTTAATTATATTATTAGTTCTTGCAATCATTACTTCAAATTTAGAATCATTTAGTTTTACATCTTTATATAATTTAATACCACCCATACGATTAGAATTAGATACTAAAAATATCGAAGATTTATCTTTATATATATTGCCATCTATTTCATAAGTTATATCATACATTTTAGTAGGACGAGTTAGTATATCTTTAACTCCATCATTAAAATATGCAAGATAACCTAGTTTTTGTTTATCCTCTTTCTTAGTATCATAAGGTATATCTAGTAATTTACCAAATCCAGCAGTATAAGTAAAAGGAGTGCCATTTATTGATAATACATCATAAGTTACACTTTTACCTTCTAAAATAGTCTTTAATGAATTAATAGTATTATTAGGAAGATTAAATGATACTCTTAGGTCATTAGTAGTTCCAGCAGGTAAATGCCCTATAGTATAAGGATTTTCTCTTTTAATATTACCTTTAACTAGTTCATTAAAAGTACCATCTCCCCCTAATGATAATACTAAATTATATTTCTTATGTAAATTCTCTACTATATTAGTTGCATCATCTTTAGCTTTTGTTTTAATAAACTTAACTTTATAATCATAACTTTTAGCAACACTTTCTAATCTATCTTTTAAGACACGCATATTCTTCTTTTTACCACTATAAGGATTATAAATAATTAATAATTTTTTCAAATAATCACCTAGTTCTCCTATTTTCATTTTCCATCTCATAAGTAGGTTCATTAAAGTATAAGTTTTTAAGTGCATTTTTATACATTTCTTGATATATTTTATTTAATGACTTCTCATTATCACCATAGATAATCTTCTTCTTTATTTCTCCTTCTAGTATATCAATTTTCGCAATCAATTGCTCTAAGTACTTTTCTTCTAAGTATTTATTATACTTATACTCAACAATATTTCTATATCTTGATAGATCATTTAATGCTTCTCTTAAAGATGCATCAGTAGTATCATCATCATCTGTAATTAAAGCTAAATCACGTATAAATTTATCTAGTTTTCTTTTAGTAGATTTAATAAGTAAACGTCTCACTATATCAGGATTTACAATAATCATTTTACTAACAGTAATTCCATAGTTATTATTATTCTTTGGATTAAAGTTTAAGCCAGTTAATCCTTTTTTATCAAGTAAAACAACTGTTCCATTACTAGTACGCATGCATATATAGTTTTTCATAAATCACTCTCCAATAAATCAGGACGCCTTTCTTTAGTTCTTTTAACTTGTTCATTATATCGCCATTTTCTAATGTTTTCATGGTGACCTGATAATAGTACTTCTGGTACATCCATTCCTCTAAAACTAGCAGGATGCGTATAAACTGGATAATCAAGAAGCCCTTCTTCAAATGAATCCTTCTCATGTGATTCACTATTAATAACACCATCAATTAATCTTACTGTTGAATCAATTATAGCCATTGCAGGAATCTCTCCACCTGTAAGAACAAAATCACCAATACTAATCTCTATATCAGCAAGAGTTCTAATGCGTTCATCAAATCCTTCATAATGACCACATATAATTATAATATGCTTTTTCGTAGTTAGAGTGTGTGCGATACTTTGATTATACTTACTACCTTGTGGAGTCATAAGTATAACTAAAGAATCATCTCTCTTTAGACTATCTACTGCATTAAATATAGGTTCAGGCATAAGCACCATACCTGCACCACCACCATAAGAGTAATCATCTACCTTTTTATGAGGATCATTACTATAATCTCTAAAATTAATAATATTAATACTTACTTTTTCATCTTTAATAGCCCTAGCTATAATTGATTCATTAAGTATTCCATCAAACATAGATGGAAAAAGTGTTAGAACATCAATCTTCATATAAACCTTTCATGTATTTAATATATATCTTCTTATTATCTAAATCTACTTTATCAATAAAATTATCAGTGTAAGGTATCATATAATCTTTATTATATTTTACTTTAAGTATTGGATATAACTTACTTTTAACAATATCTATAACTTCTCCCCTATAATCATCATCATAAATACTAAATCCTATTAAATCTGAATATACGTATTCAAAATTATATTCATCGTTATCTATATATACATTACTACCCTTTAATGACTCAATATCATTAATATTACTAATACCATCAAGAGTAACCATATCATACTCTTTATGTACTCTATAACTATTAATTTTATATTTATTATTATCTATATAAATACTATTACCAATCCTAAATACCTTATCTTTATACTCAAAATCACTAAGTATTTTAATCTCACCTTTAAGTCCGTGAGTATTTACATATTTACCAATATAAACTAATTTCATAAACCACCTAATTCATACATAATAATACTAGCTGCAACTCCTACATTTAAACTTTCACAATCCTGATTCATAGGTATATATACAAAATCACTACATAACTTTTTTGTATCAAGAGATATGCCTTGGCCCTCATTGCCAACTATTATAGCAAATTTCTTTAAATTTTTAAAATCAGATACACTCTTACCACCAACAACATCAGTACCTATTATTCTATACTCAGTTTTAATATCATTTAAGAAACTAGTAATATCAGTAACAACTATATTTACATTAAATAGCATTCCTTGAGTAGCTCTAATTACTTTACTATTATATACATCTACACTATCATTACTAATAACTATAGTATCAAAATTAAATGCTACAGCACTTCTAATTATTGTACCTAAATTACCTGGATCTTGAATATTATCTAAAACTATTATTCTACTTCCTAACTCTTTACTTTCTAGCTTATTACACACAGCCATAATACCACTTGGAGTATTAAGATTACTAATATATTTTAATACTTTATCAGTAACTATAATCTTATTATCATAATCAAAATTATAATCATCTCTAACTATTACATATTTAACTAAGTTATTCTTAATTGCTTCATGTACAAGATGTTCCCCTTCTACTAAAAACGTATTAGTATTATCTCTATATTTCTTTTCATTTAACTTCTTAATACTCTTAATAAAATCATTATTAGTTGATGAATACATATAATCACTTCACTTTTCTATTCTTGTTTACTTTATCAAGCTGATATTGATATTCAAACCAGGCAATACTTGGTACTGAGCTAATATTTGCTTCTAGACTCTTGTTATTGTTAAACAACCTTTGAAACTCTTCCTCAGTAAATATATAATCATTATCAAGTATAACTACATCGCCTTTTTTTAATATCTCTTTATTCTCACTAGTATATCCCGTTGCATTTTTATCAATATAATCAATATCTTTATAATACACCTTATTATCTTTAAGTAATATTCCTACATTACCTTTATGACAATCAGTCCAAATTAGTTTTTTATCTCTTAATTCTTTATATAATTCATATAAATTAATATTAACAATATGTTCAGTATCAACAGTTTCAGTTATCTCATATGTAAGAATTACATCATCAAAATAGAATGATTTAATCTCACCACGAAATCCAGCTAAAAATCTTTTATTATTCTTAATACTAAAGTTCTTTCTTTTCTTACCTAATTTTAATATCTTACTACCAACCTGTAATACATTAGAGTATCCACCTGTTGCGATATGTTTAATATCGTGAAGATGTACATTTTCTTTTAAAGCTAAATCTTCTACTAATAATCTTACAGTATCATATATTTTCTCTTTTTTTAATATATCTATCGTTAAACCAGTTTTAGGATATACTAAATCTAGAACTAATCTTTCTTTATCATTATCTAGTATATTATTAATTTTATCTACACCAGGTATATTATGATTAATTAATAATTCCTTTAAATCTAACAAAGATATTGTATTATTAATAAAATAATCTATATTATTTACAATATCAGTCTTATCTTTATATATATTAAGTAAACATCTAATTAAATCAATATCTTCAAGAATTACATTATTATTTTTTAAATACTCAATTATTTTATTACACCCAATATTTCTAATTGCAAATATATAATCACTATTTAGCTTACCATCAAAATAATATGGCATTAAGGCTAAACAATTATCTAATATATATTTCTCATTATAACTTGCAAGTTTCATTATAATAAAACTAGTACTTGTTCTATAATTTTTAATAATTGAATCTATATTTTTATAAAATATATCATTATCACATATCCATTTTACTACCTCAGGCATATCTAAATACATACTTAACTCTGTAAAATCAGGTTCAGTAATTAATATTTCTTTTACTTTATTCATTACCCCTCCATTTAAAAATTAGTTGGTAATATCATCATCAACTAATTCACATTTTGTACCGCTTGTTTTAACTTCATATACATATTGATTTTGCTCTTTTTTTATATTTACAAATGTTTCTGTATTAGAAAACTCTTCATTATTTTTAGGATTAGTAACAGTTGAATCAATATAGCCTAAATCTTTTAAATATCCAAGCGTTACAGTAATACAAGTATCATCCTCTGGCAACTTAAATAAATTGTCTGCTCCCCACGCTTTCGCACTTTCTTCAATACTCTTAATCTGAGCATTATATAATGTTTCTTTACTATTACCCATTTGTTTAGATATAGCAGGTAGAGCAATTAAAGCTAAAAGCGCCAAAATTGTAATTACTGCAAGTAACTCTACGAGTGTAAAAGCCTTATTCTTCATTAGTATCACCATCCTCAAAATCAACTATACTACATAACTTACTAGAATCATCTTCAACTTCATATTTATATCGATTAGTCTCTTTAGTAATATTAACAAATACTTCATCATCTTCAAATAATTCACCAGTATAAGTATTTTTAATATTAATATCTACATATCCTTCTTCTTTTAAATAACCTAAAGTTAGAGACACACAATCACTTATACTATTTAATTTAGTTTTATTGTCACTCCCCCACATTTCAGCTGCAAGTTTGATATTGTTTAATTGTGTATCATATAAATCATCTTTACTGTTTTTAAACTGACTAGATACAGTAGTAACAGTAACTAAAAGTAAAAGTGATAATATAACTATTACAGCAAGTAATTCCACTAAAGTAAATCCTTTTATTCTTTTATTCATATCTACTCCCTATATTCAAATTCATAGTCTAATATATAAATCATATCACCATTTTTAGCACCCATTTTTCGTAGTTCATCTTCAATACCCATTTTCTTTAATTGGTTAGAAAATCTTCGATAAGTCTCATCAGATGCAAACCATGTCATTCTAAGCAGTTTCTCTATTTTGTCACCCTTAACTCTAAAGCCATCTTTTTCTCTAAATACTTTAAATGGTTTTTCTTCTTCATATTTATATACAACATGACTTTCTTCTTTAACATCAAATAATGGTTGTTTCTTTATTGTATCTAGTTTTTCAGCAAGTGCTTCTATTACTTTATCAAGCCCTTTACCAGTTAGTGCAGATATAGGGTATACTGGAACATCTACTTTACTTCTAAACTCCTCTAGGTTCTTATCTGAATTAGGCATGTCCATCTTATTTGCAATCACTATCTGTGGTTTATCTAAAATCTTCTTATTAAATGCTTCTAACTCTTTATTAATAGTTACATAATCTTGATAAGGATCTCTACCTTCAATACCCGATATATCAATTACATGTGCGATAACTCTAGTACGCTCGATATGTTTTAAAAACTTATCTCCAAGTCCTTCACCTAGTGATGCCCCTTCAATAAGCCCAGGTAAGTCCGCAACAACATAAGAACGATTATTAGTTGCCTTTACTACTCCTAAATTAGGTTTTAAAGTAGTAAAATGATAGGCCGCAATCTTAGGTTTAGCCGCACTTATCTTAGAAATGATAGTTGATTTACCTACGCTAGGAAGACCAACAAGCCCAACATCAGCAAGTAGTTTTAATTCAACTTTCACCTTTATAACCTCACCAGGTTCACCATTTTCACAATACGCAGGAGCTGGATTAGAGTGAGTTGCGAAAGCCATATTACCACGACCTCCACGACCACCATGCGCAATTACAACCTCATCATCTTTCTTTATTAAATCAGCCATAACTAAATTAGTTTCCATATTAGTTATAACAGTACCAAGTGGAACTTTAATAATTAAGTCTTTAGCATTCTTGCCATGCATTCCTTTACCTTGTCCATGTTCCCCGTTATCTGCCTTATATAATTTTTTATATCTTAAATCAATTAAAGTATTCAAGCCTTCATCAACCTTAAATATGATATCAGCGCCATTACCACCATTACCACCAAATGGTCCACCCATCTCAACATATTTCTCACGGCGAAATGCCATACATCCATTCCCACCACGTCCAGCTTGTAACTCTAATATTGCTTCATCTACAAACATGTAATCACCAACTTTATAAATCAATTATACTATAAAACAGAAAAAAAATATAGAATATTTCCATATTTTTTAACTAACCTTGATAATTAAATGTATTAATATCCCCATCACCTATAGCAGTACTACTGTAAGGATATAAGTAAGTAGTATAATCAGTATTAATTATTAAACAGGTTTTAATACTTCCACGAGTTGACTCATCTTGCGCAAAATCATGAGTACCAATGCTATATGTACAAGGATTACCATCATAAGTACAACTACCATCTTTATTTAAAACAAGAATAATACCAGAAGAAGCAGCCTCTCCTACATACTTACCATAATTAATAGTATAACTTCCTAACTTAATACCAGATCCTTCAGTATTATTATCACTACTAGTTACTTCTTTAGTACTTGTATCATTATTAGTCTCTTTAACTTCTTCCTTAGACTTTTCTTCTTTAATACTCTTAATTCTTTCTTCTTTTTCCTTTAATTCATTCTTTAATCTTTCTACATTCTCTTTATTAGCCTTAATAGTTTTAGCAATATCTTCATATAAATTAGTGCTCTTATCTACTAACTTTCTTAACTCTCCCGCAACTAAAGAATCCTTAAACTCAAAAGAATTATCAGGAACATCTACCTTAATAAAAGTACTTTCAAACTTAGTTAAACTAACACTATTACCACTAGAATCAGTTACTTCTTCTTTATCATTACTATTAATTATATACTCTTCTACAATAACTGCCTTACTATTATCTTTATTAGTCTTACTCTTAATCTGATCAGATAAATTCTTATAATAATTATCACTATCTGATACAGTATTAGAATAATAATTATAACTATCTTTCTCGATATTATATAATAATTCAATACTAGTAGGTTCATTATATACAATCACATCTACCTTATCATTATTAATATAATAAATATTAGTATACTCTTTACTATCCTTATCATAAGTAATAGTCATAACCGGATCTTTAATATCATTCACACTAACAAAATTAACTTTCGCGCTCTTTACATCACTAGGTAATCCAGCTTCCTTATACTTATTATTATCTTTAATATCTTTTAAATATACATAATAAGTTTCTCCCCAAACTACCTTATCTTTCTTAGTAGATAACTTATTTTCCTTACTACCAAACAATTTATCTTTAAATATATAACCAATAACTAATATACCAATAACAAGTATTATAGATATAATAATAATTAACTTCTTTTTATTCATGATTCCTTCTTTCTATTAAATAGCTTTATACATAGTATAATAACTATTATTCCGCCGACACTACCAACAGCAATTAAAACATACTTAATTATATTATCGTTTGTATTAGGATTATTACTAATACTCTTTACTTCATTTTTACTTACAACATTAAACTTAGTTGTAGCCTCTCCATTACTAAATACTACTTTTAAAGCATGTTCTTTATCACTCAAGCTATCTAAATAACTACTATTTAACTCTATTATAGTACTACCCTCTTTAGATAAAAAATCGTTATTACTTAGTAATTTATCATCAACATATACTTTACCACCATCTTTAAAATAACTATAGTCTGCATCTATTTTAAATATTAATGGTTTATTACTTTTCTTAATATAAGTTTTTTTATCACCACTTAAAAACTTATAAAACTTATCTCCTACATACTTAACAAAGACAGTATATCCATCTTTCTGACTACCTGTAATATCATATGTATAATCCTTATTATCTTTAACACTAACCTTATATACAGCTTCTTTAGGATTACTATTATAATCTGGATCAATATTTAAATCATTTAAATATAAATCATTAAATGAATATTTCCAATTATTTTTATCACTAACCTTAACTGTTTTAATATTAGATTCATTTTCAGTATATAATGTAAGTTCTAAATCATTTGGTTTTTTATAAATATTATCTTCAAATACAACATTTACATCTACATTATAATCTAGTTTCTTAGCATTATATTTATAATTTAGAGTATATATATTATCATTTTTATCAACTGTATAATCATATCCTTCTACCCTAGTATTTGAGCTAAGTGAGTACTCAGCAGGTTTACTAAAATCAGGTTTATCATTAACAATTAAGTAAGGATAAAGGTTTGCAGAAAGCTTCCAATTAGATGTTTTATATTCAAATCCATCAGGAGTAGATAAATAACTTTCTTCTCTTGCCGGCATAATTTGAATTGATCTATGAAATGAATCATCTTGATTGCTTAATGTATATTGTAATATCCAAGGACGAAGACCATCTCTATTATCTGCATCATCAAATACTACATTAAAATCATAGAATCTTTTAGCATTCGCAATTATTATAATAGTACCCTCATTATATAAAACATCATAGTGTTCTTCTTTATAATTATATCTTGAATAATCATCACGAGAATAATAATTTTCTGGCAAATTATTAACGCCATAAAAACTATACTCAGTCTCCATTTTTATATTACTAATCCTTAACCCATCAAACCTAACTACACAATCCCAAACGTCTGGATTAGTTGTAGTATCACAATTATCTTTAGAAATAGTTGCCTTAGTTTGTTCTTTATTAGTCGCACCAGTTAAACTAAGTTCAAAACTATCAGGGCGAGTACCTGATGCATTTTCATAATCATGCCATTCTACTTTAAATTTGGCATCAAAGAATCCATCAATTTCAACACTCTTCTTTAATGCTGCATCAACCTTACCAATACCAAATATAACTACAATAAAACTAAATAATATTAAAATATTCTTTCTCATCTATAATCCTCCTAATTACTTTTTATATAATTATCATAATTATCACTTAGCATATTATCTTTTAAAGTAAAACACTTACTACCACCAGTCTCACTTAAATCAAGACATACTTGACTATTATCTACTTTATAAGATGTACATCCCATATCAGACCATCCACTATAATATTTACATGTCGAATCACTATTTAAAATAATAGTACCAGATCCATCATCTGCAACAGTTCCATCAGTCAATTCTAAATAATATGTTCCATATATATTAGCATCACTATTACTAACACTAGTATTACTATTATCATTACTATTTAATTCGATAGTTTTATAATCAGTAAATACTACACTTTCTTTACTATTATAATCTTCCATATATTTATTGTATTCACTTTCACTTACTTCTTTATTATCTATCTTATATACACCAGAATCATTTTCTGCAAGAGTAATCTCTTCGCACTTATTCTTATCAAGCATTAACCTATATACATAATTTGCATTAACCCCGCCACTACCATATATAGTAGCATCATCTTTAATATAAATCATATCACGATAATTCTTATAAATACCATATACCTTATCATCATTAATATCATAATTAAGAATTAAATAGTATCCATCATTAGTCTCAGTTAAAACAACCATCTCCTCATGTTTACTAGAATCTTTATTATCAAAATCAATATAAGTATAAGTTACTTTCGCACTATCCATACTACCTTTTTCATTATTTAAATATTCATTAAAAGAGACTTCTCTATCACTTTCATCAATAAATTTTCTCTTACCATCTAATACTTCCATATAAATATTCTTATAATCTACTTCTTTTTTATTTTCTACCTTTTTTACTTCTTCTTTCTTACTACCACAACCACTAGTAACTAGCAAAACAAGAACTATAACAATACCAATTATAATCTTCTTACACATAATATATCCACATCCTTCTCTATATAAACTACTAACCTATAACAACTTAATTATATCATAAATTATATGTAATAGAAAAAGAAAATATCAAACTACATGATATTTTCTCAAAAAATCACACAAGACCAAATGATTATTATCATTTGGTCTGAGTATTCTTCTGATATTTTTACTTTTGGATTTACATTAATTTTTTATAACTCTTTAGTTATACTATCTTCACTCACGCAACATTGGTGCAGTCGTTAAAGCTTACGGTAGACACCTGTGGGTGCTACCTATTCCACTGCTTTGTTTCACAAATCAGTGCCTTTCGGACTAGTTTATTCCACGAATCAAAAAGCACCCTAATCTATTTTTTTCGCTTTTCTAACTCGGTCTAGAGAGCAGATTTAGAGATTGTTATAACTGGGCGAACAACGCCGTACTCGCCGTTGTTGAAATTGACTCATTGTCCAATACCAATAATTACTATTATATACCCAACTTGGTGTTTGTTCTGACGGAATATAGGTTTCAGTAGTTGCAGATTTATCTAATTCATATCCCAGTTCTTTAACTTCACTGTATTTTATCAACCTTGCCTCACTGGCTGCTGAGGCTTGTGCTACCTTCCAAGCATCTACAGTTGTTTTAACATAAGAAGTTGAATAATCACTACTACTTGAGTGATATTGCATTACTCCAGAACCAGTTCGATTTGAAGTTTGTGCGCCAGTTCCTGCGGAATATGTTGTTATTTCTTCATAAGTTAATGGTTCTGCTTTTAACATTGTTACTGTTGATTCTGTTGCATCTGAATCTTTAATTACATAATAATTTATATTATTGTATGTAACTTGATCTCCTACATAATTTATATTATTGTATGTAACTTGATCTCCTACTGAATATGAGTTATAGGTAGGTGCGGGTGGAGTTTTATCTTCTCCATATGTGTAATTTTCTACACTTCTTCCAGCAACAGTGCATCCAGCTAGATATACTGATGAATCAGAATTAATTTTTGTTGTAGAACATACAACTTGATTACCTGAGTATTCAATTGTTAGTTGTTCAACACTTGTTGGAAATTTTCCTGTATCTAGTAAATATCCTGCAATTGCAAGTTCTATACTTCTTCCGTATGCATCAACAGACCTTTTATCTGCTGATGTTCTTGCTTTTCTAATAATATTCATAACTAATGGAGTAACTATAAGAGCTATTATTGCCATAATTACTAATACAGCAATTAGCTCTATTAATGTAAAACCTTTACCTCTTTTTAAAAATTTCTTCCCCATAATAACCTTATCCTCTCTAAGATAGTTCTCCTATCTATAGAAATAATATCATGGTTTTATGCTCTTGCCAACCGAATTTTGTCGAATTTGATTTTATTTCATTATTTATAATTCTCTAAAAACTCATGTAAATTAATACTAACATTATGTGGAAGTATCTTATCTAAGTCATTAATACTAGCTTCCTTCATTTTATTAATACTATGGTATTTCTTAAGTAATTCTGTCTTTCTTTTATCTCCGATGCCTTCGATATTATCAAGTACACTAAATAACGATCCTTTAGATCTTATTTGTCTATGATAATTAATTGTAAAGTTATGTACTTCATCTTGCATTCTTTCAAGTAGATAAAATAGATTACTTCTTTTATCAATATCTAATTCTATAATTGGATCAAAGGCAAGTAATTTACTAGTAGCATGATGATTATCTTTTTTAAGACCTACTACTGGTATATCAAGATTAAGTGAGTTAATTACATCTCGTGCTACATTTATCTGTCCTACTCCTCCATCTACGATAATTAGATTAGGTTTTACTAAATTATCAGATAATACTCTAAAGTATCTACGATATATTACTTCTCTCATGGTATTATAATCATCATTTTTATCAATACTTATTTTAAACTTACGATAATCATTTTTAGAAGGTAGTCCTTCTTTAAATACAACCATACCTGATACATTATAATTACCAAATAGATGAGCATTATCAAATATCTCTATTCTATCTAATATATCTAATTTTAAAATATTTCTTAATTCTTCATTTGCATCTATTGTTCTTTTTTCATCTTTTTTAATTAGTTCAAATTTTTCATTTAAAGCAATCTTCGCATTATCATTAGCCATTTCTACTAATCTTAACTTCTCACCTTTCTTAGGTACTTTAACATTAATATTTAAATAATCATTAAGTAATTCTATATTGGTAATAGATGGAACTAATATCTCTTTAGGTTTTAGTATTCCTTTATCATAAAAGTTAGCTATATATCTAGTAAGTTCTTCATCTTCATTCTCAATTAATGGAAATATCTTAGAATGACGCTCTATTATTTTAGAATTTCTAATAAAGAATACTTGAATACTAATATAACCTTTATCTACAAAGTAGCCAAATATATCTCTATTAATATTATCTTTTAATTCTACCTTTTGATGAGTAAGAGTAACTTTAATATAATCTAGTAAGTTTTTAATTTCTAATGCTTTTTCATAATGCATTAAATTAGATTCTTCTTGCATGTCTTTCTCTAGTTTATCTCTTACTATAGAATCATCACCATTTAAAAACTTGATTATTTCTCTTTTCATAGTTTCTATTTTTTCTTTTTCTATATCATGTACACAGTATCCTAAACATTGGCCTATATGGTAATATAAACATGGCTTCTTAGGATATGTTCGACATTTTCTTAAAGGATATATTCTATTTAATAAATTAACTGTACCACGAGCAGCAGTAACATTAGGATAAGGGCCATATAAGTTTTTCTGACTCTTCTTACGATTAATACTTCTAACTACTTTTAGAGTTGGAACATCACCACTCGTTAATTCTATATAAGGGTAACTCTTATCATCTCTAAGTAATATGTTATATTTTGGATCATGCTTCTTAATTAAATTATTCTCAAGTATTAGTGATTCTACTTCACTTTCTACAACTATATATTCAAAATCTACTATCTCACTTACTAATTTTGCTGTTTTACCATAATGTTTACCTCTAAAATAAGAATTAACTCTATTCTTTAAGTTTTTAGCCTTACCAACATATATAATTACATTATCTTTATTCTTCATTAAGTAGCACCCAGGCTTATTTGGTAATAAAAGTAATTTATCATGCATAGTACCACCTCCAAAAACTATATAGATTATAACAAATATCTACAAATATGTAAATTTGCAAAAAGGATAAAAAAATGGTAGAATAATTGTCAAACGGAGGGGGATAATATGTTAGCAAGTGATAAATTACTAGCTTCTGAATATGAAAAAATAAGGAATGAAAATCCTGATAAAATAGTTCATTTAGATATCATTGATAGAATAATAGATACAAAATTAAATGATAATAATAAGGACTATAATAAATTCATTATTGAAACTTATCAAGAGTATTTAGAGGAATTAGAAAAACTACCTAATAATGTATTAGATAAATACTTAAAAACCTTAAAAGACGCTGACTTAAGAGATAATCAAAAAGTTGAAAATGTTGATTCGTTTCTGATAGAATTATTATTACAATCAGAGAGAAAACATGCGATTGATGAGGCATTAGACAAAGATAAATTGGATGAAACAACTTTTTTAAAGATGCATAGAATTCTTCTTAAAGGTGCGAATAGTGACTTACAGCACTATAACTATCGTCCAAATAATATTTCATTTGTTGGATATTTTGAGGGTGAAGGAGAAAACAAAAAAAGAATAATTAATTTCTTGCCTTTAGATTATAAAGAAATCCCTAAAGCTATTGATAAAATTATTCCATATTTTAATGAAGAAGAAAATGATACTAATAATTTATTTATTAAGCCATATAAAATACATGGTATTCTTGCTGCATTACAAGTGTTTTATGATGGTAATAAAAGAACAGCAAGAATTTTACAAAATATTAAAATATATAAGCATACAAATCATATGTTAAAATACAATTTTAAAAATCCAACATTATATGTAACTAAACAATACTTAATAGATCAAAAAGAATATAGAAAGTCAATAAGAGAAATGGTTGAAAATCCAAATAATGAAACTATTAATAATTGGTTTAAAATGAATTTAAGAGAAACATATAGTGCGATTAATTTGGGAAATAGTAATATTGAAAAAATGAAAACATTAAGAAAATAAGAATTATAGTTGCAGCTATAATTCTTTTTATATTACTAATTACTCACTATTTTTTCAAAAGTCTTAATTCCATCTACTGCCGCACTAGTTATACCACCTGCATATCCGGCACCTTCTCCTATTGGATATATACCTTTTATATTAGATTCAAAATTATCATCTCTAACAATTCTTATTGGTGATGATGTACGTGCTTCTACTGCTGCAATAACTGTATCATCACTTGCAAATCCTTTAATCTTAGTATCAAAGTAATCTATTCCTTCTTTTATACTGTCACTAATACTTTTAGGTAGTATTTCATTAATATTTGCAAATGTATAATTACCTTTAAATATAGGTTTAACACTTTTAAAACTAGTTGATACTGTATTACTTTTAAAATCTTTATATAATTGTACTGGAATACTACCATTACCTACTTTATAAGTATTTTTTTCTAGTTTTCTTTGAAATTCCATACCAGAAAATACATTATCACCAAAATCTTTATTATTTACGGTTGCAATTATCGCACTATTAGAAGTCCCACTATCTCTTTTATAATTACTCATGCCATTAATTACTGTCATGCCTTCTTCAGAAGATGCATTAACCACATATCCGCCTGGACACATGCAAAATGAGTATACTCCTCTACCAGTAGATGATTTATAGGTTAATTTATATGATTGAGCTCCTAAGTCAGTTCTACCTAATTGATTATTATCAATCAAGTGTTGATTATGCATAATACGTACTCCAACGGCAAATGGTTTAGATTCCATGCTTATTCCTCTATCATATAGCATTTTAAATGTATCACGGGCACTATGGCCTAAAGCAAGAACTAGTGTATTACATGTAATATACTCATTATCATTCACAGTAATACCTACTATTCTTTTATCATTAATATCTATATCTATATCAGTTAGACATGTATTATAATGAAATACACCACCATTACTAATAATAGTCTCACGCATATTTTTAACTACTTTAACAAGTATATCAGTACCAATATGAGGTTTAGCTTCATACATTATTTCTTTAGGCGCACCACACTTAACAAATACTTCTAATACCTTCTTAATTCTTCCAAACTTATCTTTAACTAGTGTATTTAATTTACCATCAGAAAATGTACCTGCTCCACCTTCGCCAAACTGAACGTTAGAGTTAGTATTAAGTATTCCTTCATTCCAAAATTTATTTACAGTATTTATTCTTTCTTCTACTTTCTCACCACGTTCTAATATATCTACTTTATAGCCATTTAAAGTAAGCATGTAAGATACAAATAATCCGGCAGGGCCACTTCCTACAACTACTATTTTTTTATTTTTATCAATACTATTTACTTTAAACTTATAATTATCATCTGGTGTTTTAAATATATCTTTATCTTTATTCTTACTTAAAATATAATCTTCATTATTTACTTTTACATCTACTTCGTAAATATAATATAAATCTGGTTTATGTCTTGCATCAATACTTCTTTTATTTATTTTAATATCAAGTATATCACTTTCACTAACATGTAATCTTTTAACTATTTTATCTTTTAAATTATTTGAATCTATATTAACCTTAATCTGTCTAATTCTAATCATTTAAAGCCTCTCCTGCAATAATACCTGTAATCCATGCAAAACCTAGGTTATAACCACCACATTCACCGTCGCAATCAAGTAATTCTCCTGTAATATATAAACCTTTATTCTTGATAGATTCCATAGTATTTGGATTAATCTCCGATAAAGGTACACCGCCACTACATGTTTGAGCACACATATATCCTTTAGTATCAGTAATATTAATTTCAAAATCAGTTACCATCTTAGATAGTTTATTCTTCTTATCATCACTAATATTATTCCAGGTATCATTATAATCAATATTACATAGAGTAAGTAATGTATTAGATAGTTTATAATTCATAATACCATCAAATAATTCTGAGATAGTTCTTTTTTTAACTATACTATTTCTCTTATTCATATACTCTATAAAATCATCTATATAAGGTATAAAATTAATATGAATTACTTCTTCTTTTTTATTATATAAGCCACGAGATACTAGTGAGCTTAACTGATAAACACATATTCCACTAATACCATAATCAGTAAGTTGTACTTCTCCAAAACTCATCTTTTTAAACTCATTATCTTCATAAAGCGATACTTTAGCGTCTATTCTAACGCCACTCCAACTTTTTAGATAGTTACCACTTGATACTAGTTGTACTAAAGATGGAACAACCGGATTAATTGTATGATTAAACTTACTTAGTATATCATAACCAACACTTTTCTCTTTAACGTATGCGTTTGATCCACATGCAACAACTATCTTGTCACAATCATATTCTCCTTTATTAGTTATAACAGTATAAGTACCATTATAATTAATATCAGTAACGTCACAATCAGTAATAATAGAAACACCACGAACTAAACATTCCTTAAATAATGCCTCACGAACACTTATAGCTTGATTAGACATAGGATAATAATAACCATTTTTTATATTAGGCACAATACCAATACTATCAAATAAAGCAATTACTTTATTAATATTATCACTAGTTATAATTGAATCTAATATATCCATATTATCTGTATTAAAATGAGAAGAAGTAAAATCACTATTAAAATAATTACATTTACCATTACCGGTTGCAAGAATTTTTTTACCACACTTACTATTTTTCTCAAGTATTGTAACATCATTATTTAAAGATGCAAAGATTGCAGTAACTAACCCTGATGCACCACCACCAATAATAATTACCTTACTCATATAACCACCACCAACTAATAAAATTATACCATTTAGTAAATAAAAAAGAAATAACGATTAAATTATTTCTTTAATTAAACATTAATCACAATAATTCATTCATAATATTAGTATTAGATAAAGCATCATATAACCTATCTATATCTTCTTTAGTATTATAGAAGTATAAAGTAGCTCTTACTGTATTTTTAATCTTTAACTCATCTTTTAACATCTTCGCACAGTGATTACCTGCTCTAACACATATATTATACTTATCTAAGTATATAGCTAAATCTTGTGGAAATATATCTTTATAATTAAATGTAATAATTGGAGTATCTACATCTTTATTATATATTACTACGTTATCAATAGAATCTAACTTCTCTATTGCATATTTATGCAATTCTTGCTCATACTTATTAATATTATCAATACCAATTTCATTAATATAATTTAATACTTTACCAAAGCCAATAATACCAGCAATATTAATAGTACCTGCTTCTAATTTAGAAGGTAGACTTTTATAAGTTCTTTCTCTATCAAAAGTAAAAGATGCATTCATACCTCCACCAAAAGTAGTAGGATACATGTTATCAAGTAAACTTTTTTTACCATATAATACACCAACACCAGTAGGTCCACACATCTTATGAGCAGAAAATGCTAGAAAGTCTATATCAAGTTCTTGTACATCAATTCTCATGTGTGGTACTGCTTGCGCACCATCTATTACAACTAAGACATTATTCTTATGTGCATACTCAATTATCTCTTTAATAGGACGAATATCGCCTATTACATTAGTAACATAAGCTAAAGATATTACCTTAGTATTAGGTTTAATTACTTTTTTTATATTATCTAATGTAACTGAATAATTATCATTAAGTGGAATATAATCAATATCTAAACTAAGTTCATCCGCAAGTTCAAACCAAGGTAAAACATTACTTGCATGTTCGGCTTTAGTAATTAATACGCTATCCCCACTTTTTAAATTATATTTAAAATAACCAAATACAATCTTATTTAGTGAATCTGTTGTTCCACTTGTAAATATTATCTCATCACTACTGCTAGCATTAATGAAATCTTTAACCTTACATCTAGTATCATTTATTTTATCATCAACAAGAAGTGCAATTTTATAATCTCCTCTTGATGCATTTGCAGAGTAATTATTATAATAATCACTAACTGCATCTGATAGAACTCTAGGCTTTAAAGTAGTAGCTGCATTATCAAGATAAACTACACTATCTAACATATTAAAATCTTCTTTATTCATACTCACCTCCTATACTTATTTAAATCATCTTCAATTTTTTTCTTTAACTCCACATCATCAATACCACTATTTAAAAATCCTTTAATAAGTAAATTATAAGCATTAGACTTATCTATACCACGTGACTCTAAATAGAATAATTCATCTTCTTCAAAGTCACCAATAAGCGCAGAATGATTAGCATCAACAAGATCATTATCTATATAAAGTATTGGCCTAATTTCACACTTATTATTAGTTAAATTAATAATTCTATTAAACTGATTACACGTACAATCAGTAATACCTTTATCTACACTAGATGATATTTGAATACTAGATGTCCCACTTACATTGACTAAATTATTCTTAATATTACTTACTGTATTCTTAGTATTATGCATAATCATATAATCATATAACTCTTTAGAAGTACAAATACTTTTAAATAAGTAGTCAATATTAGCATTAATTCCATTTAAATTAACTTCTACCATCTCTTTTATGTTATCTACTCTATTATACTTAATAACACTAACTAAACTATTCTCATCTATATTGTATGCATACCTAATCTTAGAATCACTACCTATAACATTTATATATAATTTAAAATTAATATTACTTAAGACATTAAAATCTATTTTAAGTTTAGTAGTATCAGTATTTATATCTAAATACAAAGTTGTATCATTATTAACACTGATAGTAATTATACTTATATCAAATAAAGATTTTTTAGGAGTAAGGATAACATCAATAGCAGAGTCAATATTCTTACTTTCTATCAATTCTCTATTCACTACTATTTTATTCATGACTTACCACACTCTTAACAGCACATGTACCAATAGATTCATTTTTTTTATCAATATACTTATTATATCCTTCGTCCTCAATCTTTTTAACTAAACTAAAGTCACCACTTTCAACAATCTTACCATTAGATACAATATGTACAAAATCCGGTTTAATATAATCAAGTAATCTCTGATAATGAGTAACTAGTAGAATTGCAGGTTTATATTTTTTAAAATATTTATATACCTCATCCCCTACTATTTTTAAGCTATCTACATCAAGCCCTGAATCTATCTCATCTAAAAGTACTATACTAGGTTTTAATACATTCATCTGTAATATTTCATTCTTTTTACGTTCCCCTCCACTAAAACCTAGATTAACGCCTCTATGAATCATATCTGGATTCATGTTTAATTCTTTAACATATTTATCCATATCTTTAATAAAATCATATAGTTTAAAGTCATTACCTTCTTTAGAATGAAGAGATGTTCTTAGCATATCTGCATTAGTAACACCTTCTATTTCTATTGGATTTTGCATGCCTAAAAATATACCTAAGTTTGCACGAGCATCAGTAGTAAGATCATTTAGTACAGTATCATTATAATAGATATTACCTTCTAATACTTCATAGTCAGGATGCCCCATTATTACTTTAGATAGTGTTGATTTTCCAACACCATTAGGTCCCATTATTACATGTATTTCACCAGATTTAATCGTAAGATTAAATCCATCAAGAATTATTCTATCTGTATTTTTAATTTTAACCTTTAAGTTCTCTATAACTAATTTATTCATAAATATCACGTCCACATCAATTATACTAAATATCAAAAAAAATTGGAAGTTAATATCCAACTTTTTACTTTTTTCGATTATTTAGTTTTAACTCAAATACTTTAGCATACTCATCAATTTCACCATTTGCATTAACAGTATAATGTGTATTGGCATCATCATATTCACTATTATACTTTCTTATCATATATCTAAATACTTTATACATCATATATATACCATCTATACAAACATTAACAAATAATACTGCTGAAAAATCATTATTAAATTGTGATAAATAGTTATATGAATACTTCTCAAGTATATTTTTATTTTTTTCTTTATCATGAATATCTAAAACAAGATTATAAGATATATTTATCTTATCCCTGGAATCATTATACTCAACCATACCAGTATTTGCAGTATGTCTTGGATCAACCATATAATATTTACCCATATTAAAATTATCAATCATCCATTTATCAAAATCTGCAGAATCTTGTGTCCAAGTAGGATCTACATAATAATATTTATTAGCAATATTAACTAAATTCCAGGCATGATTACTACCAGTAATATAATACGAGTCAACACCACATTTTTTAAACATTGCATTAGCTAAGTAAGCATATCCAGCACATACACCTTTATTATATTTAAACATAGAATCAATTGGATTGCTATTAGAAATATCTGTATATTCTAAATCATAAGTAAAATTATTATCAATATAAAGTGTAATTGCTTTTATCTTATCATAATCATTCATATCCTTAGTAATAATACTTGATACTATATTATCAATTCTTTTATTATTATTAATATCATTTTCTGTAATATTATGCTTTATATTATTATTATCTAAATAATTAACAAAATCCTCCGTAATCCAAGGTGAATCAACTACTTTAATCTCTTCTAAGTTAGGTAGTTTATATACTAAAGACAAGTCTGTAAGTGATGCACAATTAATTATAGATAACTTCCTAATTTCATCAGATACATCATTTAAACAATCTAGAGACTCTATATAACTATTCTTTTCAATTACTACATTTTCAAAGTTAATCTTATCTTTATAATTAATATATGTTTTTTCAATAAACTTTTTTGTATATTTATCATCAATAGTACGTCCTAAGTTTAATTCTTTAGTTTTTGAATCATAATGTATATTTTCACTATAATTATTATTTGCTCTAACTATATCAGTTACTGCATCTCCACAAATAGTCACAACACCAACAATGCCTGCTGATAATAATACTTTCTTAGATATTTTTTTAATAATTTTATTATTTACTAAATTCATTTTACATCTCTTCATAAAAATCACGTAGATATATTACCACAAAATATAGTATTTAACAATAAATATGTATATTTTTTTTATAACTAATCACTATATAAATAGAATATTCGCAGATATTCATGCAAAATAGTTTAATTAATTGAACTATTTTTTAATATTTGATAAAATAATTATGGAGAGTTATAGGAGAGTGATATTATGAATAATGATTGTTTATTTTGTAAAATAGTTTATGGTGATATACCTAGTTATAAGATTTATGAGGATGAAATAGTAATCGTTTTTTTAGATATTAATCCTGATTCTAATGGGCATACATTAATTATACCTAAAAAACACTGCTTAGATATGGATGATATACCAGAAGAAACAATAAATCATATCTTTAAAGTTGCAAAAGAATTAAAAGTTAGAATTGATAATAAGTTAAATACTGATGGATTAACATTTGTTCAAAATAACGGTGAAATTCAAGAAGTAAAACACTTTCATCTTCATTTAAAGCCTTACTATAAACATAATGAAATAAAGAGTGTTAAAGAAATATATGAAATACTAAAAGATAGAGATTAACCTCTACCTTTTTTCTTAACTTTTACTTTATAACCTATAGTATTATTGATATGTCTTATAAGTTTATCACAAGTTGAATTAAGTTGATTAGAAAATCTCGTACTATAATAGTATCCTTTATTTTCACTATCAAAATATCTATTAACAAAACTCCACATCTCTTGATATAAATAATTTGTAATTGAATCTAGTGTAATAACATTACGATAATTCTCATATATTTCAATTATTCTTTTATCAATTTTATCTATATGTTTAAAAAATAATGTTTTCCTTGCTTCAATATTTCCTTGATAAGCATCTTTTAGTAATTTATAATACTCTTTTTTATTCTTCTTACTTTGATATGACTTTTCTAACAATACAATTCTATTGTGTATATATTTTGATGGATTGCCTATTTGTTTGTTAAGATAATCATTAATACCAAGTTTTAAACATTTCTCAATATCTTCTTTATTTATTTCTCTATTATTTTTAACATAAGTATTATCTACTACATAATAATAATGATTATAAAAATAATTAAATATTTCTACATCACTATATAAGTCTTTATTATTTTTATAACTACTTACAAACCCCATGATTCACACTTCCTTATTATTATCATCTAATGCTAGTATCTTTTACCATCTCTTTTATTTTATTTTTCATCCGGTTAATGCGTGCCCTGGATAAATTCATTATTTCAGCTACTTCTATATCCGTATATCCTTGCCTGAAATATTTAAATGCAATATTAACTCTATCAGTAAGATAAGTGGAAATAATATCTAAAGTTTCATTAGACTCAATACTATCTACAAAATAAGAATCAGAATAACTGACATTATTAATACCTGTAATACGCTCGTTATCTATATTATTTATATAATTATTAATTGATGCAACAACTTGAGCTAATCTTGCATTTAAATGAGTACTAAAATACTTATCTGGTACATTTTTATCATAATAATTATTTAGAAACTGCCACATTTTCAAATACATAATTTGTTTAATATCATTCAATGTAATTAAAGAATCATATTTACCAATTTTTTTATAATTATCATATATTTCTTCCGCCTTCTCATCTAACTTATTAATATAATTCATAAATATTTTCTTTCTAGCAGAATTATCTCCATTATATGCATTATTTTTTAATTCCTCTTTAGCATCCTTTTTTTTTATATATTTAAAATGATTTTCTAAGGCATACATATAGTCATAAATATATCTTGCAGGTTGTAAACTATGATCAGTAGACGATATATATTTAGTTATCACACTTTTAAGTTTTTCAGCAATTATCTCTTTATCAATACTATAATTGTTTCTTTCGTATATACTATCAACTATATAATAGTAATGATTATACATATTATCAATTAATTCATCTATTTCTTGTTTACTTAAATTATTAAAATTAAATCTTTTTACCATACACTTACACCCTAAATCACTAAATCTTTCTTTTTTACAATCTTTTTAATTTTATCATTAATCTGTCCAGCACGTGCTCGTGTAAATCCAATTTCTTGACTAGCTTCTTCATATGTATAACCATCTCTTAACATATTTAATACAATTTTAAATTTATCGGGCAACTCTTTTTCAATAATTTTATATATTTCTTTTACCTCAACTGCTTCAATAAAATATATATCACTATAATATAAATTATCAATACTAGTATTCTGCTTTTGCTTTTTTATATAATTAATTAATTTTATACTAGTTTTATTTAGCGCAAGATCAAACCACATCCCAAAAGAATCATTAAGAGATTTAGAATCAAAAAACTTATTTACAAAATTCCACATTTCTAAATATAACATTTGTTTTATATCATCTATAGATATTATTGTTAGATTATTTAAATACTCATTATATAATTCATTTGCTTTATCATCCATCCTATAAACACAACTAGTAAATATTTCACTTCTAGCATTATAGTCATTTTTAAACGCTCTTTTTACTAATTCATTTTTCTTCTTTCTTTTTTGTTTACAGAGAAAAAGTTTCATTTTGTTATGAATATATCTAGAAATATTATTATCAGTAGTTTCTCTTTCGGAATATTTTATTAAAATATCTTTTAGATATTTTTCAAGTTCTTCTTTTTTTATATCTCCGTTACTCATATCATATACTTTATCTACTATATAATAATAATATTCATATAAATAATCGATTATTTTTTCAATATTATCATTATAGCTTTGTCTTGTTTTATTATAATTCATTCTCTTTTTCATTATTTTCTCCTACTGACTTTAATTTTTCCTTCTAAAATATCTTCTTTAGAATCGATTTTTAACAACTCTATTGCAGCAATATTTTTAGTTTCTACATATTTATTTATACGAATAGATAAATCTCTAAGTCTTACTGATATCGATATATTTATGTTATAACCTTTATTATCTCTATTATAAAATCTATTTATAAGATTCCATATAGCTTTATATAATTTTTTTTAATATCATCTAGTGTATAATTTATATTAGCTATATTATTAATAATATTTGCATATATAATTTGTGCAACTTCATCTATCCTACTGGTAAAAGATAAAAACAACTTATATCTTGCATCCATATCACCACTATACGCCTTATTAATTAATTCATATTCATTAAATTTATTTAAAATATATTTTTTCTCATACTTATACATTTTCACATGAATAAAATTAGATGGGTTAAAACTTTTATAACCATCAATAATATAAGAATTAATAGTTTCTCTTAAACAGTTTTCTAATAGTTTTCTATCAATTTGTCCATTATTTCTATCATATATTTTATCAACAATAAAATAATAATGATAATATAAAATCTCTAATACTTCATTTTCATGTTCATTATATAAACTCTTTATACTTTCATAATTCAATTTCATACTAATACCCCGAAAACGCAATTATTGTACCAAAATATCAAAAAAAATACAAATTAATGTATTTTTATTTTAAAGCAGCTTTTCTAGATAAGTTAAGTCTTCCACGTTTATCATATCCTAGGCACTTAACTATCATATCATCGCCCTCTTTAGCAATGTCTTCTACTTTCTCAACTCTTTTTATATCAAGTTCAGAAATATGTACAAGTCCATCACATCCAGGCCATAATTCTACAAAACATCCAGAATCAATTACTTTAACTACTTTTCCTTTGTATATCATGCCCTCTTCAGGAACTCTTACAACATCTTTAATCATTTTAGCAGTTTTTTCAATTACTTCTTTATCAGTATGATAAATAATTACCTTACCATCATCTTCTAAATCTACTTTAACTGCATTAACATCATTAACACTAACAACACCACTAGCATCTTGAATAATCTTAGTAATAGTATCTCCACCTTTACCAATAATATCTTTAATTTTTTCAGGATCTACCATAAATGTTAATGTCTTAGGTGCATATTTAGATACTTCTTTTCTTGGTTCTTTAATAGTATCAAGCATTACATCTAATACTTTCATTCTTGCTTCTTTTGCATTAGCAAGAGCCTCAGCAAGTATTTCTTTAGTTATACCTTTAATTTTAATATCCATTTGAAGTGCACAAATACCATCCGTTGTACCTGCAACCTTAAAGTCCATATCGCCTAAATGATCTTCCATACCTTGAATATCTGTTAAGATTGTATAATCATCACCATAAGTAATTAGTCCCATCGCAATACCGGCAACTGGATTTTTAATAGGAACACCTGCAGCCATTAAACTCATACATCCCGCACAAATACTTGCCTGTGATGATGAACCATTTGATTCTAGTATTTCAGATACAACACGTATTGTATAAGGAAAATCGTCTTCACTAGGTATTACTTGAGCTAAAGCTCTTTCTCCTAAGGCACCGTGTCCTACTTCTCTTCTACCTGGAGCTCCGTATCTTCCTGTTTCTCCAACTGAGAATTGTGGGAAGTTATAGTGTAGCATAAATCTCTTTTCAGTTTCTAAATCAAGCCCATCTAAAATTTGATGTTCACCTAAAGCTCCTAGAGTAGTTACAGATAAACTTTGAGTCTCGCCACGTGTGAAAAGTGCAGAACCGTGAGTACGAGGTAATAAATCAACATCTGCAGAAAGAGGTCTAATCTCATTCATTTTTCTACCATCTGCACGTAATTTTTCTTTAACTACGATTGCTCTAAAGATTTCATATTCAATCTCTTCAAGAACAAGTTTAACTTTAGTAATCTCCTCTTTTTTCTCATCATCATCAAGTTCACTATACTTTTCTTCATATTCTAAAACTACGTTTTCTTTAATCTCATCAAGTTTATTATACTTCTCTAACTTGTCTTTAATACGTAAAGCAGCATCAATATCATCCTTGCATTTAGCTTCAACTTCAACCTTTAATTCATCGGATATTTCTAATGCATCATATTCCATCTTTTCAGTTCCAATTTCATCAACGATTTTCTTTTGAAATTCGTTTAACTCTTTAATCGCATCGAATCCAAACATCAATGCATCAAGCATGTCAGCCTCACTAACCTCTTTTGCGCCAGCTTCTACCATGTTAATGGCATCAACACTTCCTGCAACAGTTAAATCAATATCTGATTTTTCTGCTTGTTCTACAGTAGGGTTAATAACAAGTTCTCCATCAACTCTACCTACTTTAACTCCTGCAATAGGTCCATCAAATGGAATTTTTGAAATTGATGTACATAAGCTAGATCCGAACATCGCAGCCATCTCTGGAGAATTATCAGGGTCCACACTTAATATTGTATTTACAATTTGTACTTCATTTCTAAAGTTTTCAGGGAACATTGGACGCATTGGACGGTCAATCATACGAGCAGCAAGAGTAGCGGCCTCAGTAGGACGTCCTTCCCTTTTAATAAATCCTCCAGGTATTTTACCTACAGAATATAATTTTTCTTGATATAAAACCATAAGTGGGAAGAAATCAGATAAAACATTAGCATTCTTTGATACTACAACTGTAGATAAAACTACAGTATCCCCGTATCTAACTAGTACCGCACCAGTTGCTTGTTTTGCAAGTTCTCCTATTTCTACAACTAATTTTCTTCCTCTAAAATCTAATTCATATACTTTCTTCATACATACCTCCTATTATTTTCTACTGATTTTTTTATACTTCTCTCTATCTTTAAATTATCAATATAAAGACACTCAAAAAAGAGTGTCCAATGTTTTTATTATTTTCTTAAGCCTAATTCTTTAACAATCTTACGATATCTAGTAACATCATGTTTAATTAAATAATTAAGTAAACTCTTTCTTTGACCAACTTTCTTAAGTAATCCTCTTTTTGAATGATGATCATGCTTATGTTCTTTAAAATGTTCAGTTAAAGAATTAATTTCTTCTGTTAAAATAGCAATTTGTACTTCAATAGAACCAGTATCAGTTTCACTTTTTCCAAACTTTTTAACAAGTTCTGCTTTCTTTTCTTTATTTAAAGCCATAATAATCTCCTTTCTTTTTTTATAAGCTTAAACCTAGTATAATGCAGGAGCACATCAAACCAAGATTAAGTAGCACATATAATATACTACAATTTTATAAGAATTGCAAGCGATTTTGAACAGTAAAATAGAATAAATTTTCTTCGCAATGATTTTATGATATGATTATTACAATAGAAAGAGGTTGTAATAATGAGAATAACAAGAAAAATGATAAGA